>CAZWKM010000001.1:0-15835 GCA_964634165.1 uncultured Pirellulales bacterium
TTGCCGCCTTGCTGGTTGATAAGGCCTTTTGTGGTAATAAGTGTTTTACTTGATAGCTGTATTTTTCCCGCGTTTTTACGTTCTGCAGGCTGAGTATGGGTAAGAAGCGCATCCCTGGAGGAGTCAGGTAAAACACCTTTGAGCCCAAGCTGGCTCTTATCAGTGGTTAGAAAGGGCTCTTTTGCGACCGGTTTGGCAGTTGGTCCGGTGCCGGGAGAAGATTTGCCGGTTCTTAAGTTAGCGAGTAATTGGGCAAGCTCATAGCCGGCTTTCGGCCCCATTTTTCTGGCGACCCCTTTTTTGCCGTGCTCCACGAAGGGGTACTGAGCCAGCCAATTCTGTACTACACCGGGCTGCTCGGCTCTGGGAGAGGTCGGGCTTTGCCCTTCTGACTCGGTGTCAACCTGCCCTTTTTGGGACCCTTTGGCCATTGTTTTTTTGCGAAGTGTGTAACGAAACTCCTGTGGCGGTTTGTTTATACGCTTATTTTGGGCGATAGTAAATGTATTATCGGTCGTTGCCGGTTCTGGAGCATTAGCGTGGTTGTCAGCCGGGGCTGGGGCAAATTGCCCGGTATTCCTGGCTGCTGCCGGCTTCGATAGGGTAAGGCCGACTCCAACATTACCTACGAACGTACTTGTCAATAAACCGGCATTCATACAACAATCTTTAGAGCAACCGCCGTGCCAGTATCCGTGGGCGGACTTCTGGTAGATGATAAATGTTTGTTAATAAGGTAGTTATGAATATTAAAAAGACAATGATTGATGGAAAATCTCCTGCTGCCGCCCCTGCTTGCTGCCGGCAGAGGGAGAAATATTCCTGGGTCGGGAAAAAACTTCCGGTTTGGCTTGTGGATAAGTCGAAAGCGTTTGCGGTGATGCCGGCCTGTAAAAAAACGCACCCGGTTGTATAGAATCCTGACGCCGGTGCTGACATCCGAATGGGCGATTATTCGGGTTTTAGCCGGTTTTTCGTAAAGAACGGGCGGTTAATAGATTGAAAATGACCGGCTTTAAGTACCTGGCACGATTATTGCTAATTTTTCTCGAGCAGACAAAGTTTGTGTATAGATTTGGGAAAGGGTTCCCATTTTGTCCAGCACCAAATGAGCTTAGGCTCACGGCTATTTGGTGCTGGATAATTGGTGCGGGGCAAAACGGGGCCCAAAACAGAGATGTCCAAGACAAGCAATATAATAGATTTTCTCGAAGCCGGTATAAGGGCTGAAAGCCTTCGCCAGAAGGCGATTGCCAATAATATTGCCAATCTTGAGACTCCGGGATACCGCAGGATTGGCGTCAAGTTCGAAGAGTTACTTGCCAAGGCCCTGGATTCGTCCGGCTCGGCCGACCTTAGTGAAATCGAGGCGCAGATACATCAGCTTAACACAACGCCGGTGAAGTCAAACGGCAATGACGTTAATCTGGAGGTCGAGGTTGGGGAGATGGTTAAGAACACTCTTCGCCACAAGGTATATATTCGGGTACTGAGCAAGAAATACCGCCAGATGGAATTGGCGATGAACACAGGGAAGTAGTGACCCCACACCAATCAGGCGTAAGCTTAAGCTCAATTGGTGCGGAGCCAGAAAGGATTAGAGCAGATGGAAGTTAACAATATCTTCGGCCCCGTAGATATAGCGATTTCAGGTTTGCGAGCCCAGCACAAACAGATGGAAGTGATTTCGTCGAATGTTGCCAACAAACGCACGACCGACGCCGGCAAGGGCGAACCTTACCGCAGACTCGAAGCGATATTCAAAGCAGACGGGGATGGTATCGGCGGCGTTAGTCTGGACGAGATAGTTAAGGACATGAGCGATTTTCACAGGATTTTGGACCCCGGCAACCCTAATGCGGACGAACAGGGGTATGTGACGATGCCTAACGTGAGTTTGCCGAAAGAGATGATAAATCTAAATATTGCAATGCGGGCGTATCAGGCTAACGCCGCAATTTTGAAACGTTACCAGGCAATGGTAGAAACTGCACTCGAATTACTTCGATAAGTGAGGGATAAACAGAATGATTAACCTGAATGCCAATGTAGGCTCAATATTGCCCAAAACCAATACCGATTTCCCCGGGATGCCAAAAGTGGGAGACGGGCAGCAGAAGTCAGGCTTTACCGACACTATCAAGGCCGTCGAAAAATACATATCCAAGGTTGATGACCTTCAACAGTCATCGAATGCGTCCGTAAAAGATTTGTTGTCCGGCAAAAGCGAAGATATTGCTTCGGTGGTCTCGGCGGTGGCTAAAGCCGATATGAGTTTCAAGCTTCTTGTGGGCGTGAGAAATAAATTAATTGAAGCCTATAAGCAGACGATGAATATGCCATTGTAATTGATTATTGATTATTTTCTATTGATTATTTTTAACGTCTTTTCCAATCATCAATTAACTAAGGGATTTGATGAACTTCTTCGGCAAGATAAGAGCAGTCTGGCAAAAGACAAGCCTGGTTCAGCGGGCCCTGCTGATTGCGGTCGTTCTGACATTTGTTATTGTTGGCGTGCTGCTTACTTACTGGGCCCGCAGGCCCGATATGACAATACTGTATCGTGGGCTGGCACCTGAAGATGCGTCCAAGATTACAGAAAAAATCAGTGAACAAGGTATTGCTTACGAGCTGCGAGCCGGCGGAACAAGTATCTACGCTCCGAAAAAGAAGGTCTATCAGCTTCGTCTGGATATGGCCAAAGAGGGGCTTCCTGAAGGAGGTCAAAAAGGTTACAGGATATTTGATAATGAGCGTATCGGCATCAGCCCTACTGTTCAAAATATTAACCTCAAGCGTGCGTTAGAGGAAGAGCTCGCCATGAGTATCCAGATGATAAATGGTGTAGTACACGCACGGGTCCATATAGTAAGCGCTGAGCGGACACTGTTTAGTTCCCAGGCAGACGAGACCACTGCTTCCGTGATTCTTCGACTAAAACCGGGGTATCGAATAAGCGCGTTGAATATAGCAGCAATTACACACCTTGTGGCCGGCGGTGTTGAGGGCCTTAACTCGGAAGATGTGACCGTGATAGACAGCGAAGGACGCCTTCTTTCCTATAAGTCGGACCAAACTATGACCAGCGGGGCAGGCACTGTTGCCGAACATAAGGAAAGAGTAGAGCAGAATTTAGCAGACAAAGTCGAAGATATGCTCACTGTTGTTTTAGGCCCTGGTCGTGCCACGGTAAGTGTCAGTGCCGTTATCGATATGAACAGCATTAACACTGTTAAAAAATCTTACGCCGGAGACGGGGTAACTGTAGACGAAGAGATTAAAGAAAAAAGTAAACCCGCAGGTGGCGGTGCAGCCGCTGAGGGTAAATCAGCCGGAGCAACCGGCAAAGAAACAGACAATACATTTATTACAAAGAAGCTTTTTGACGAGACAATGGAGACAAAGACCGAGTTGCCTGGCGAAATAAAATCTCTGACAGTGGCGGCTTTTGTTGACTTATCGCCGGCCGATGTGAACGAAGGAGGGACAGGGACTGGTGTCCAGACCGCAACGATAATGAAATTGTCTGATGTGCAAGAAATCATTAAAAACGCGCTCGGTCTCAAGGAGACAGACTTGCTTAAAGTGGTTGACACCAAGTTTCATCGCCCGGCGGAATTGCTGATTGATGAGGAGCCGTCCAGCTGGCCTCGTTATATAGCAATTGCCCGCCAGGTTTCTTTAGGTGTTATGGCAATTTGCGCACTGCTTGTTCTTCGGATATTCAGCGGTGCAAGGAAAAAGATGGCCTCAACTTCCACGGCAGGGGAATTGGCCGGAGCAGGAGAGGCTGCCGGTCTTCTGCCGGCCGGAGTTGAGGGTCCTGAACCATTAGCGGTGCGCAAACAGATAACCAGTGCCCTGCAGAGTAATCCTGAGCAGGTGAAGCAATTGTTTTCCAGCTGGCTCGAAGAAAAGGGGGAATAGGTAAGTGACAGTGAGGGGTAAACAGAGAGCTGCGATGCTGCTGACAAGCCTGGATGCTGACACGGCGGCCGAGCTGCTCAAGGGGCTGCCTCCGGACGACATCCAACAGATAGCTGTGGAGCTGGCTCGAATCGATGCATCAGGCCGTCGCGACAGGAGGGAGGAAGTGAACATTGCCCGCGAGTTCTATAACTCACTTCAAAACGAACAAAGTCGTGGATTTAGTATAAAAGGTTTTCTTAACGAAATGCTTGTAAGCATCCTTGGCAAAGACAAGGCGGAACAAGTTCAATCTCAGATTAGAAAGGTAACACAAAAAAAAGACCCGTTTGTGGATATACGTTCAGCCAACACGGACGAATTGGTTCTTGCGCTGGAGGGTGAGCACCCACAGACAATCGCTGTGGTTCTGTCAGAGCTGTCTCCGCGGAAAAGCCAGGAGGTTCTGGCGCTTTTGAGCGAAGAGGTCCGCCTCAATGCCGTATGCAAAATGACGAACCTGGACGTGCTTCGAGGGGGAGTGAAGGAACGGATAGCGTCTATGGTTGACGACCGGCTTAAGAGTTTCAAAGGAGAGACTCTTGTGGAAAAACCGGAGCAAACTCTACGAAAACTTGCCATTATGTTAAGTGGTCTGCAGAAGGACCTGCGAGACCGCCTGCTCGATGAGATCAAAAAACATAACGAGGAGACATCCACTATGGTAAGGCGTTTGATGATAACGTGGGAAGATATTCCGTCAATAGCAGACAGGTCTTTGCAGGAAGGTCTGCGAGCCGTCCAGGCGGGCAAATTAGCGATTGCGCTTTTTGAGGCAGACCCTGAGATTGTTCAAAAGATACGCTCAAACATATCTGAACGGCTTGCGGCTACGCTTGACGAAGAGATATCACTGATGCAGGAGCCGCTGGAAGAAGAAGTTCTTGAGGCGAGGGAAGAAGTTGTCGAGCCTTTGCGAAAGGCCAGCGAAGAAGGCACACTCAGACGTGTAAGATAAAAGGGGGATCCCAAAGGCGGAAAAGAGCGTTTGGGAACCCAGTAAGATGTCGCGAACGGTTACAATCCGACTTGAAAAGCCGATTGCCTCGGCAAAGCTACGGAACGGGGCTGCCGGGGACGTTACGGCAGCATCTGCCGAAGCCAAACAGGCTGAACTGCTTGGCCTACAGAAAGAAGGTCTGGCGCAGGTGTGTCAGGCCCTGCAGGATGCGGTTAATAAAGTAAATGAGTTTCAAGAGAACTTATTCAAGGAACATAAAGAGCAGATTGCCAAACTATCTGTTGAAATCGCCAGGAAGATATTGGTGCAAAAGGTTCAAGAAAAGGATTACGAAATAGTGCCGATCATTGAAGAAGCGCTTAAAAATGCTCCCACGCGTCAGGATGTGGTGGCACATTTGAATCCTGAAGACCTTGTTGCATACCAAAAGGTACAGCAAGATGCTCCGGCATCGTGCCGGGCCTTGGCCGACGTTAAGTTTGTTTCTGACCCAAATATCGGGGGGGCAGAGTGTCTGCTCGAAACTCCAAAGGGAATAATCGAATCGTTGATTGACGAACGCCTGGAACGAATTGGTAAAGCGCTTAAAACGGTGGAATAATTTATGGCTGCACGTGAGGTTAAGAAACCCCAAAGGCAACAAGCAGCGTTTGGGAACTCTGAAAACTATTTGATTGATTTCGAGAGATTTCACTCGGCGCTGCACACGGTGAATTTGCTGGATTGTCGTGGTTCTGTGGTCCGAGTGTCTGGTTTGACGGTTGAATCCGCCGGTCCGGTAATAGGTTTAGGTGAACTGTGCGGCATCCATATTCGGGATGGCCGGCGTGTGCTGGCTGAAGTGGTAGGTTTCCAGAATGACCATCTTATCCTGCTGCCGTTAGAGCATATAGAGGGTATATCACCGGGCGATTCGGTAACTGCCCGAACCACTCCGCGCTATATTACCCTGAGCGACAGTGCCCTGGGCAGAGTAGTAAACGGGTTAGGAGAGCCTATCGATGATAAGGGGCCGTTAGGAGGGACAGATAAGAAGGCATTAGACGTAAGTAGTCCACCGCCTTTGAGCCGCGAAAAAATTACAGAGCCCTTAGCTTTAGGAATCAGGTCGATAGATGGGATATTGACCTGTGGTAAGGGACAGCGAATAGGAATTTTCTCTGGCAGCGGAATTGGCAAGAGTGTGCTTCTCGGCGACATTGCCAATTCGAGTGAAGCGGCTGTCAATGTTGTGGCATTGATAGGTGAGCGCGGCAGGGAGGTCCGCGAGTTTCTTGAAGAAGACCTTGGGCCGGAGGGTCTGGCTCGCAGCGTGGTTGTTGTTGCTGCATCGGATTCACCTCCGATTCAGCGCGTAAAGGCAGCGTTTGTAGCTGTTACAATTGCCGAATATTTCAGGGACAAAGGCAAAAATGTTCTGTTTATGATGGATTCGCTTACGCGTTTCGCGCAGGCCCAGCGTCAGATAGGTCTTGCAGCGGGTGAGCCGCCGGCAGCAAAGGGCTACTGTCCGAGTGTTTTTTCACTTATGCCGAGACTCATCGAACGTCTGGGATGCGCCGAGAGCGGGAGCATCACAGGTATTCTGACGGTTCTGGTTGAAAACGATGATTTGACCGACCCTGTGGCTGATAGCGCCAGGAGTCTTATGGATGGGCACATAGTTCTATCAAGAAAACTGGCTGACCGGGCACATTATCCCGCTGTGGATATTTTGGGAAGCGTGAGCCGATTGATGCCTGCGGTGACGAGCAAAAAGCACAAGTTCGCTGCACAGAAGCTCAAGGAGATATATGCCACCTATATTGATGCGGAAGATTTAATAAACATCGGTGCGTTTTCAGCAGGCAGCAATCGGCGTATTGACGGAGCGATTTCTTTGATTAACAGGATAAATAGCTTTCTTGTTCAGCCTATTCGAGAGAGAACCGATTTCGAAGAAACTATCAAACGATTAACCGCTATCACCCAATCGTGGGATGAGCTGCTGGGTTCCCAAACGCAATAGGCTGCAAGGACCCGTTAAGTGTTGAGAGTTGAAAATTGGAAATTAAATGAAACGATTTGTATGGCGGCTGCAGACTGTTCTCAAGATAAAGACAAAGGAGGAAGAAGTAAAAAGAAGCGAATTGCTTAAGATAATCGAAAAGCTGGCCGAGACACAAGGTGAGCTGCTGAGTCAGCAGAGGATATTGGAAGATATAATCTCGGTCATAACCGGGAAAAAATCTCAGGAGCGATTAAGCGAACAAGAGTTTTTTTTGAAATGCTCGGTGACAATCGATGAGGTGATTAAAAAGCTCAAAAATAAAGTAATCGAATTGAAATCACAACAGAGAGAAAAAATTACAGAGGTTTTAAAGGTCAGACGTCTTAAGGAGGGTCTGGAGAAATTACGAGCTGAGGCAAAAAAGGAATTTATAAGGGAACAAGAGAAACTTGAGCAGAAAGAGCTGGACGAGGGGGCCATAATTTCCTTCTCCAGAAAGAAATTAATGATTGATAATTGAATAATCATTTAAGGAGATAACCAGTGACTAAGAAACGAATAATAATGATAGGGGCGGCGGGGCTGGTGAGCTTCGCGGGGACGTTTATCTTTGCATGGCTTACAGGCGCCGAACCGGTGAGCCCTTCAGCCATCGAAGCATCCGGGCGTCCAGCCGTCGAACCATCCGAGGGTCCAGTCGTCGAACCAAGTGCGATAAGTGCCGTTGGCGCAGCCGGCAGCGAGATGAAAAAAGCTATGACGGAAAAACGACTCAAGAGCCTTGTTTATGAGGTGCGGGAAAAGATACAAGAGTATCACGGTAAGCTGCAGGGCCTTGAAGTGCGGGAGCAGAGGTTACAGAGAGCCCACAATTTGATTAAAAAAGACATCGAGGAGCTGAATAATCTGCGAATCGAACTTGCTTCAACCGTTGCCAGTCTTAAGAGTGAGCACGATAAGCTGCTCAAGAGCAGGGTTGAGATTGCCAAGGCCGAAAAGAACAACCTGACAACAATAGCAGCTGCTTATGACAAGATGGATTCGGCCAGTGCAAGCAAGATATTGACTAATATGACCCAAATGCAAAAGGTTGGGGTTGGTGGCAGCAGCCTCGATGACGCTGTGAAGATTCTGCACTATATGACCGAGAGGACCAAAGCCAAGCTGTTAGCTGATTTAGTCACTTCCGAGCCCAGCCTTGCGGCACTTCTGTGCCAGAAGTTAAAACAAATAATCGAAGAAGAGTAGCTTTATGGACATTGCAACGATAATAGGAATACTTCTTGGTTTTTTTGTTATTGTCAGCGCCATTGTTGCCGGTGGCGGCGGGAAGATGTTTATTCATCTTCCTTCATTAGCGATAACGATTGGTGGAATGCTGTGCGCTACTCTTATACATTTTTCTCTGCGACAGTTTCTGGGAATATTCTCGGTGGTCAGGAAGACGATTGTTACGAAGATATCGCCGCCGTCGGTGTTGATTCAAAATATGGTCAATTACGCCGCCATCAACAGGCGTGACGGGGCACTGGCCCTGGAGAAGGAGATTGGCAACGTAAACAATTTGTTTCTGGTCAAGGGCTTGCAAATGCTCGTGGACGGACAGGAAGTGGAGGCAATCAAAGATATTATGGCGCTGGAGGTCCAAACCCTTCAGGACCGGCATTCAATCGGTAAAAAGATTCTGGAATTTATGGGGTCGGCCGCCCCCGCTTTTGGGATGATAGGCACACTTATTGGTCTGGTCCTGATGCTTAAAAACCTGGATTCGCCTGATAAGATTGGCGCGGGGATGGCGGTAGCTTTGCTTACCACTTTTTATGGTGCACTGGCCGCTAATTTGGTCTTTATTCCACTGGCCGGGAAGCTGGGACTTTATTCCAAAGCAGAGGTTACGGCAATGGAAATGACTGTAGAAGGAATCTGTTCTATTGCAAGAGGTGAGAATCCGACCGCTGTTCGGGAAAAAATGCAGGCCTTTATATCCCCGGCGAGGCGGGAAGAAGTAAAGGCCAGTATATAATGGACAGCACAAAAAGACAGTTAGAAGCCGATGAGTCTGGAGGTGCACCGCTATGGATGGTAACTTTCTGCGATTCTATGACCCTGATGCTGACGTTCTTTGTGCTGCTGTTTAGCTTCTCCTCCTTTAATGTAGATGTTTTTCAGGAAATGGCTATGAGTTTCTCCAAGGCTTTGTATGCAGACGTTCCACCGGTTGAAGAGGACAAAGGTGCATTTTTGCCTACGGAGCAAATTGTTACCATAGAATACCTTGGCGAAGGCAGCGAGAAAGTTACCTTAACAGAAGGATGGGAAGCCGGCCTGAAAGAAGAGACAGAGCCAGGGGATTTTCACAATCGGAAAGTATTTTTAATCCCGTCGAAGAGGGTTTTTTGGGGTAAAGGAACGGCCATTTCGTCTGAGGGGCGCAATACACTGGCGACGATGGCCTCATTTTTAAAAGAGGTACCCAACCGAATAGTTATCAGTGAGAATGGGCCGGGGAACGAGGAGGAGGAACAGTTTGGTCTGCTGCGGGCATGGGCGGTGATGGAGTATCTTACAACAAAACAAGGCCTTGACAAGGGGTGGTTCAGCATCTCGGCAGCAAGCACTCTAACTCGGGAGGGCCTTGAAAGCGGTGAGACGGGCCACCCAAGGCAAAGGACTGAACGTAGGCTTGAGATTGTCTTGTTGGAACGGAGCATATACAATTGAATCGCAATCGCCAAGTAATCGAGGAAAAAGGGCCTGGTGCCCCCGGGTATCTGGTCACATTTACGGCTTTGGTAACGCTGCTGATGTTGTTCTTTATTACGCTGCTGAGCTTTGCAAATAAGCAAGACGACGGATTTGGCGGCAAGGGTCGATATACCGAGAGCCGAGAATCATTTTTTCGAGCGATTAGAACCCTCGGACTCGGAATGCTTTACGGCAAAAAGCAAGGGCCTGACTTCGGCAGTATTAAACCAAAATATTTCATAACCGAACCTGACCGGCCATTTGAAGGCAGGACCATAGATGCAAAGGGAGAAAGGGTTCGTCAGACTTTTCAAGCAGTGAGCCGGTCTATGAAGGCTATGCCTTCGCAAATAGTCGCAGAAAGAACGAATTTTTCAGTAACCAATATTCGTTTTCCGGCGGGCGATGCGACCTTGAATGAGCCGGCAAGGAGGTTTTTAACCAAATTTTGCTCGGATTTACAACAGGACCCCGATTCCAAGGCCGTCAGACTCTATGTGCTTGGTTTAGCCGGTGATGAAGCAAGCGAGAAAGAGCAGTGGATACTCTCAGCCAGGCGAGCTCAGGCGGTTGCGGACTTCCTGCAAGACATCCTGCCTTCCAGGGCGAATTGGCCTGTTTATTCGTGGGGGGCGGGGCCGGGAGGCGATTGGGTGTCGCGGGACAGCCCGATTTCCGGACAGTCGCAGATATTAATCGCGGTACTGAGGATAAACGATTAGGTTTTTGGGGTCTCAAACGCGTTTTTTGCCATTTGGGGGGCTCT
Source organism: uncultured Pirellulales bacterium (assembly GCA_964634165.1). Classification (GTDB taxonomy): domain Bacteria; phylum Planctomycetota; class Phycisphaerae; order Sedimentisphaerales; family Anaerobacaceae; genus JAUVYQ01. Next base: position 10,432 of record CAZWKM010000001.1, read on the forward strand.
GTGGATCTGTCAAGTTTTTCGACAATTTGCCCGATTCTTCAATCAATTCTGCATTAAAATCGCTGTTAACAGGGCATTAACGCCCATTTTGATGTTTCGGCACGCCATTTGCACACCAAATAGCCATAAAGGAACCCAGGAACTATATTTGGTGCATTTTACAGCGTGGCGGCATATAAGAAAAAAATCGTTGCGTTTTTGGTGGCGGTTGCGTTGGTCAGCCCGTCAGTTTGCCTGGGGCAAACTGCCGGGTTCGCAAACGACCCCAATTTTTCCCTCTCCTCGGCCAACAGCCCTGGTGCCCGAGAGATGTTCTTTAAAATGATGCTTTCGGTTTTGCTCGTTGTTGCCCTGGGTGCAGCAGTGATTTACATTTCAAAGAAATTTCTGCCAAGGATTACTAACCTGCCCGGTAAAAAGATTCGCGTCATCGAAACGACCCACATCGGACCACGCAAGATGGTACATCTGCTAAAAATAGGTAATCAACGGCTCCTTATAGGCAGTACAAGCGAAAACATTACGAAGCTGGCTGATGTAACTGATGCCCTGTCTGAAATGGATTTATCAGGAACAGAGACAGATAATAATTGAGGATATAAATGGCCGGCAAACTTATTAGAATGTTTTTTTTAGTGTTTGTTGTCTTTGCACCGGCTGATTTGTCTTTTGGCCAGGCTGACGATAGTTCCTCAGCGAGCGAGCCGGCAAACACGGTTCCAAGCATTAGCGATTTGATGTCACTTATAGATAAGGCAACCACCAGCGAGTCCGAAGGCAAAGATTGGTCCACACCCGTCAAACTTGTAATCATCTTTGCCGGCCTGTCGATTTTGCCAAGTCTTCTGGTGATGATGACATCGTTTACGCGAATAGTTATAGTCTTGGCTTTTATTCGTCGGGCTTTGACCACGCAAAGTATACCACCTACCATTGCCATTGTAGGTTTGGCGTTGTTTCTGACGCTATATACGATGGCTCCTACATTTTCCGAGATCAACAATAAGTCCATCCAGCCTTATCTTGCGGACGAGATTGATTTTCAAACGGCGAGTGGCAAAGCCGGCGATTGCATCAAGGAATTCATGCTCCGTCAGGTTCGGGAAACTGACCTGGCCCTTTTTGTGCAAATGGCCAAGGCAGAGCCGCCCGCAAATCCAATGGATATTGGTATGCACATAGTAATTCCTGCATTTATTATCAGTGAATTCCGGACGGCGTTCGAGATAGGCTGTCTTTTGTTTATTCCTTTTTTGCTGGTGGATATAGTTATTGCAAGTATCCTGCTTAGTGCGGGCATGATGCTGCTGCCGCCCGTGATGATTTCGCTGCCTTTCAAGCTGATATTATTCATTCTTGTCGACGGGTGGGGGTTGCTGGCGAAGAGTCTCAGCCTGGGTTTCAAATGAAGCATTAAGTTTTTTGGGGATTTAGCGGATGGATAGTAGTTTTGCCCTTTATCTGGGCCGACATACTCTCGAAACAGCTCTGGTTGTAGCCGCTCCGATTTTGCTGACCTGTATGATAGTAGGGGTAACGGTAACATTGTTTCAGGCTGTTACTTCCGTCCGGGATATGAGCTTAACGATAGTACCCAAGCTTCTGGCTATAAGTGTCGTGACAATCCTTTTCGGTGGCCGGACACTCCAGGTAATACTTGGATTTTTCACCGAAATTTTTGGCCATATTCAGAATATCGGGCACTGATTTATGGAGCTGATGATCGAAAAGCTGCTCGGTTTTATGATGGTGCTGACAAGAATTTCGGCATTTTTTATAGTGCTTCCCGTCTTTGGCTGGAAAAGCATTCCTGTCAGGATTAAGGTTGCGATAACCGTGCTGGTGACGATTTTCTTTTCGATGATAACGCCTTCGGCTATCGAGCCCAGAGAGGTTTCTTTATTGGAAGCGATATTGCTGCTGGTCAATGAGGCCACCTATGGATTGGCTCTGGGACTAATTGTTTATCTTGTATTTGCTACGGTTAAATTCAGCGGGCGTATTATCGAACGTCAGATGGGTTTAGCTATGGCCCAGATTTTGGACCCATTGACCGGCGAGCAAGCTCAGCCGCTGGGTATGCTTCTGGAGATGATATTTATACTGCTGTTTTTGAGCGCTAATGGTCACCACATGTTTTTGTTAATTATCTCGCGAAGTTACGAAGCGTTTCCGGCCGGCAATATCCCGACGATGGCCGTTTTGGCCAGCGGAATAATTAAAGCCGGTTCAACATTGTTAATGGCCGGCTTGAGATTGTCCGCTCCGATATTGGCAGCGTTTCTGGTGTTGATGGTTGCGTTAGCGGTGTTAGCACGGATAGTTCCGGAAATGAACATCCTATTTATCAGTTTGCCACTGCGTGTGGGCCTGGGATTGTTAATGGCAGCGATATTTGTGCCATTTATTAACGGATTTGTGGCTGAATTCGCTGATTGGATGGGCAAACTGCTGCCCCTTTAACAGCGGATAGCGCTCAGCGTATAGTTTTCTTTCTCTCTCCGCTAATATGATAGGTATAGAATATGGCAGACAAACCAGCCGCTGAAAAGACAGAACAGCCGTCATCGAGAAAACTGGGCAAAGCCCGAGAGCAAGGGCAGGTTCCGCAGAGCCCCGAACTAATGTCGGCTGTGTCAATTCTGGTGCTGGTAACAATAGTAACTTTATTGGCACCAAGGATGATGCAATGGTTCATTATGCAAATAAGGCAAGGGATGTCGTGCCAAAACGCAATTTTTGCCAACAGCAAGACGTTTATAAGCTTTTTCAATGCAAAGATTACCGATTCGGTACTTGTTGTGTGCCCTATTCTTGCAGCACTTTGTGCGGGGTCTATTGTGATCGGCGTTGTCATCAGCGGCTTTAATTTTGCGCCGGGAGCTATAAAATTGAGATTTGATCTGGTAAATCCAATAGCAGGGTTACAAAAGCTGGTAAATGCCAGGTCTGCGGTACACCTTTTAACATCCATAGCAAAACTGTTTTTTGTCACAATCATCGTCTGGCTGTACCTTCGCGACAGGATCGATATGCTTGCGCCCCTTCGATGGGCCTGGTCTTTACAGATACTTGCAGCTATCGCGAAGATAATATTAGGGCTGATGATTCGTGTTTGCATTGCGCTTCTGATTATAGGAATTGCCGACACTTTTTACCAGAAATGGAAATACATCAAGGATTTGAAGATGACGCGTCAGGAGGTAAAAGAAGAGCGCAAGCAGACAGAAGGTTCGCCGGAGGTCAAAAGGCGGCTCCGGCAGAAGCAGTTCGAGATGTCGCTGAAGCGTATGATGCAGGAAGTGCCCAAGGCCAACGTAGTTCTTGTCAACCCAACACACGTAGCTGTTGCGCTGCGTTACGAGGCCAAGACGATGGAAGCACCTATTATGGTGGCAAAAGGAGCGGACCATCTGGCAGAAAAAATCAAAGAAATCGCACAGGCTTACGGGGTGCCTATCGTAAGAAAACCGGAATTGGCCAGGACAATATATTCAACAGTGGAGCTCGGCGGTCCCATACCGGAGACGCTGTACATAGCTGTAGCAGAGGTGCTGGCTTTGATATATCGGCTACGGCATAAAAAATGAAAGGCAAAAAGCGATGCTTGATGCTCGAGAAACCGGGGCACGTCAAAATGGTGCCCGAACCCTTTTCACAGCAGTGGTAATTGCAGTTATTGCCGGGCTTCTATTTCCGCTGCCGGTTCATATTCTCGACGTGCTTCTAATCTTTAGCGTATCTTTAACGGCGGCAGTGTTGATAATCACTTTTTCAGCACGCGGAGCTTTGCAGGTTCAGGGTTTTCCTTTGTTAATTGTGCTGGCTACAATGCTGCGTGTGGCCCTTAGCGTGGCTTGCAGCCGACTGATACTCTCGCGGGGCAATGCCGGGACCATCGTTAGTCTTCTCGGTAGTATTGTTGTCAGGAACAATTGTGTATTTGCAATTTTGGTCTTTGGCGCGCTGGCAATAGTTATCTTCAGAACTATTTGTAAAGCTGTTAAGGATATTAGCCGGGCTGCGACGGAGTTTACTGCGGATATTGTCCCTGTCAAGCAAATCAGTATCGACAGGGACCTTAACGCCGGGCTTATCAACGAGAGCCAGGCCCTTAACCTACGGCGTAAAATCGCTCGTGAGGCCGGGTTTTTTGTTGCTATGGCCGGTGCTGCAAGATTTATACTTTGCGCTGCTGTTATCGAACTTGTGATTGTCTTTGTTAATATGGCGGCTTCGATGGCTATGGGAATAGTTGGCGGAACAACTGCGGGGATATCAATAAAAACATATGCGACTTTAGCTGTGGGGGCAGGTCTAATAACACAGATACCCGCCCTGGTTGCTGCCGTGGCCTCTGGATACCTCGTCCGAAAAAGCTCTGTGTCTGCCGGCGCCAATGATGAGCTCACAGAACAAGCAGCCCGGCAAAGTGCCGGGCCGGACATCGACCCGGCAAAGTGCCGGGCCGAGCCGGTTGAATATATTGATGCTGAATTAACTGAAATTACAAATCCCGCTGCAAGCGCTAACATCGAGACCGAGAAAATAGTGTCCGAAGACCTCGAATGGGTCGATGAATCTCAATCTATCGGAAACGAAGACGAAAAAAATGATTTGAGTTTGTGGGTTTGGGAAGAAATTAAAGATAGTGATTATTACGAGGCAATCGCGGAGTTAATCGAAAGCAGGGGCGGTTCGCGAACCGCCCCTACTAAGACGATATTGATGGCCGCTGAGAGCGCCGAAGAACTTCCGGTAACGATACCTGTAAACGTCGCGGTGCATCTGGCACAGAGGAACCAAAAGTGTTTGCTGATAGACCTCGATTTGAAAAGGGGTGCCATATCAAAGGTTTTTGACATTGATAGTGGGGACGGCAGTAACAGAGTGCAAGGAGAAGCAATTGCAACCTGTATTAACAATCTCTGGGTATGGGCGGCGAGCAATTTTAACAAAGGGGGTGGGGACACCGGGGAAACAAACATAAAGGACGTGATTACCCGTCTCGAAAGCCGGTATGAACGCCTGATTGTTTATGCTCCGAATATAAAGCTATTTGCTGACAGGTACAGAATCGCCGGCTGTGTCGGGGGAGCGATGCTCTTCAGCTCAAAGAGTAAAATTGAGAGTTCCTCTATCAGTGACTTTCACAAACTCTTAAAGAGTTCCGGCTGTGAGATTCTTAAGCCGACGGAAGTTTTTGCCGGGGCTGTATAGGTATCGCTGTTTTGCGAAGAAGTGCAAAATGAGGCCCCCCCGTGCTTTCTTGCAAAAGCAAGAACGGGGGCGTTTTTTTGTCTTTATACCAGACCGCTGCCGAATAAGCCGGCCATCTGGGTTTGCAGTGTAGCTAATGTGGCCTCGAGTTTGGCAAATTTCATTATTAATCTGGTTTCTCTTA
>CAZWKM010000001.1:15935-34159 GCA_964634165.1 uncultured Pirellulales bacterium
GTAGCTAATGTGGCCTCGAGTTTGGCAAATTTCATTATTAATCTGGTTTCTCTTAGCTCCAGACGTTCTTCTTCATCCTCTATCCTTTCTTTAACTTCATCGAGGGTATCGTCGGCATATTTCTGGGCGATCTGGAGGGAACCGGTTGTTGCCTTCAGTACTCTATCGATGACATCCTCTATTGCACCGGTAAAACCCTGCTTTACCCGAATAATGATGGGGTTTTCATCAGTGCCGTAAGTGCCGTCCTGGCTTAAGTCAACACTGAGCTGCAGGCCGTTCTCAGGATAGACAGGGTCACCATTGTCGTTGAAAGTGGTATCGCCGGTGATAATATTACTGTCCGCACTAAATGTTGCATCACGATAAGTGGATTCTGTTGACAGTTTGATTTTGGCACTAGTGATAACTCCGCCGATTACCACTACTTTAACATCGTAGTTTCCCGCTGTTGTGTACCTGCCGCTGGCGCCGTAAAATTCGACGATATCACTGGTGCTGCTGCCTGTTTTGTCCGCTCCGATTATGGCGAGGGCGCCCAAATAATCTTCGGCTATTGCCTCATCAAAGACATTTGTATCCAGACTCAATAACCCGTCACTGTCAATCTCAAGACCAATTTGGGCCGGCATCAGAAAGGTATCGATATCTATTATAAATCCGCTGGTCCGGGAGATAAGCGGGCTGCGAATCTGTGAGCTTATGTCGGTAACGATATAATCTCCCTGTAACACACCGGCAACCTTTGAGACGTCATCATAGGCGGTCTTTTCCTTAATAAAGTTGGCGGCGAGGTTGTAGGCACTAATCATAGAATTCAGTTTTTCTTTGACCGACTCAATATCCCTGGTCAGAGTTATCTCTTTACCATTCGCATCAGTCACATCGTGCAGGTGCAGCGCTACGCCATAAATAACATCGTCCACCGTGTTAGAGCTTCTTCTGATGTAGCCGTCACTTCCCTGTTGTGTCTCTGAGATGCTGACGGAATCACATGATAAATTTGCATCATCGATCATAATCAGACCCACATCGCCCAATGAACTGGCAAAAGTAAAGGTCTGGTTATTTGCAAGAGGTCCTGATACCGTTATATCGTCGAAGTTGATTGTGCTTAAGTTCCCCAGCGCAGTCCGAATTGCGGCAGCATCTGCATCATAGGCAAGAGTAGATGTTGTCTCGCCGCGGTAAGTCAGGGTATATGTGTTCCCCGGATTAAGAGTTCCACTCAGCAATACCGTTTGGATTTCGTCATCCGCCGATGCTGAAGGAAAGCCGTCCACTTTGATTTTTGAATCCTGTGCAGCCTGGCTAAGTGTAAAATTTGAAAGGGCATAACCTGAAAGATTTGCGACACCATCGGTCCCAGCATTTGTCTGGCTTATAGCAAGTCCCGACAGTGATGTGGTTCCTCCATCGGCATCCCAGGTCAAGGTAATTGTAAGGCTGCTTGTGCCGTCCTCGCTGTCGGTAAGAACTATTTTTCCATTTTCGAAGACCGCTTTTGCCCTTCCACCGAGGGCATCATTAATCTCTGAGATAAGATGGCCGATTGTGGTTTTTTCAGTAATGTTAATCACAGCCGGAGGTATTGCAACACCAAAGTGGTCCTCCGCATCGGTTATGTCAATGTGTTCAGTATATGCATCTGCATCGTCAAGAGTCCCACTGAATTGGTCGAGGTCTATAATCTTTGTGCTCAGTGTGGCATTGTCGTTGTTATATGTAAATTCACTGTTCGATTTCATAACCTCTGTATCACCTGAGTTGATTTTAACCTGGTAATCGGTACCGGCTTCGTTGCCGTTTAGCACCAGGTGGTAGGCACCATTGTAATACAGCAGGGTTGCAGTAACACCCGGGTTGTTGGCATCATTGTTGATGAGGCCGACCAAATCTTCGAGAGTAGTAGTCGCAGTGGTGGTTATGCTGGTTTCCTTGTAGTTATATGAGTAGACAAAAGTGCCTTCCCCAACATAATCTTCGGCATACTCTTCTCCGGCAGTGTGAACCCAGCGCTCAGCATTTGCCAACTGGTTGATTTCGACCGTGTGATTGCCTTCGAAAGCGTTATAGGACGCATCAGCAGTCAGATAATCAGAGTCGCTGGAAGCGACTGAAAAAGCACGGAGCTCATCGGCGTCGGAAAGAGTACGAAGTGTGGTTCTTAAGGTGCTGAGCTTGGTTTCCAGTGTGGTAAGGGCGTCTCTTTTCCCCTCCCAGAGGCTCTGACTTTTTTCGTACCTATTGAGCGTATAGCGTTGGAGAGCTATTAGTTGGGCGACGAGCTTGTTTGTATCAATGCCTGTAATAAGCCCTGGAAGACGTATAGGTGACATTTTTATCCGCCTTTTTGTCTAAACTTTAAGAAAAACCTGTAAATACGGCCCAAGCGCATACTCTGCGCACATTTTATATCGTCCAAAAACAGCTTTACTTAACTATTTGCCTTATTTGCACAGCATATTTACACTGGTCAGCAGGCGTCTTGTTATACTCTTTTATAGTTTCTGCTTTTATCCGGTAAAGCAAATGGTCTCGAGCAAGGCATACGTTTTTTCCTTCCCAATCTTAAAAGTCTTTCCGTAACAACTCTTCTTGTATTTGTTAACGAACGGCTTGCTGTATTTGCTCATCATATCTTTGCCTGCCAAATTCACACTTTTGCAATAGCTGCCGGATTCGAGTGTTTCCGGGGTCCATTTTGAGAGAGTCTCTCAGTTCTGAGCAGGCCTTTCCGAAAGCCGTTCTGGCATAGATAGGCGAATTTGTTTTTACGTAAGTTTGCCCTATTGCAAGATAGGTCATGGCAGCAAGACATTTGGCGTGCAATTGCCTCATCTCAGGGGCTATCTTGTCCCACGCAACATCGGGGAACAGCTCGTCATAGCTAAAGCTTACGGTAAATCGCCTGAGAACCTCGAAATGCGCCCTTACCTTCTCGTCCGAGACTTTTCGGGAAACACTGTCAGGTGTCATTCTTCTAAGGTACAACGGCGCTTTAAGATGATGGGCTTTTAACCCGTGCTTGACAAATCGCCGTATCATATCATAGTCCATAGCGTTTCGGAATCCATCATCAAACAATCCTATCCTGTCAAAGACACTTTTTCTGATACAGGTTCTAAACGGAACTATTGGAAAGCCGCAGCGGAAAAGGTCCCTGATGAGCAATTTCCGGTCTGTGTACTCCGGTCGCTCAATCACGCGAATAGGTTTGCAATCTTCCTCAATCAAGCAGTCATCACAATAAATAAGGTCGGCATCAGGGCATCTTTCAAACTCCTGTAAATGCCTCGCGATGTAATCCGGAGTTATCATATCATCGGCATCAAGAGGAACTATAAAATCACCCCCGGCTTTCTTCATGCCCAGATTCCGAGCGGAGTAAGGCCCGCCGTTTTCCTTGTAAAAGTATTTGATTCTCTCATCTTTGAAGCCGAGTATTATATCTTTAGTATTGTCTGTGGAGCCGTCGTCAACGACAATAAGCTCGAAATTTCTATAGCCTTGAGTCAGTACGCTTCCGATGGCCTCTGCAACGTAATCAGGCATGTTATACACCGGCATTATGATAGAAACCAAAGGCCCTGTCTGCCCGGAGAAACTGGTTGGGCAACTATGTCCCTGCTCACCTTGCGAAGCAGGAACATTCTGCCGACAAACAACACGTTTTTCTTGCTGAGTGTCCCGTTCGTTCTCTAAATCGATAATGCGAAGGTCATAAAACTTGTCATTTTCCAAACACCAGCTTTGAACATCTGTCTTCAGGTGCTTTTCAGAATTCACTTTTTGCACTGTTTCTGCAAAATCCGGTCCCTCAAAATAATCAGATATGAACTTTCTCGCGGCAGGGTTGTTATGGTTTTCTATTTCCCTGTTTAAATAGGTGAGGCCCTGCTCCTTCCTGTCAATCGCAAAATAAGCCACGGCCCTTAAGAGGTCATAATTTTTGAACCTCTTTACAATATTAGGTTCCATTATTTCCATTCCATTAAGCGTGGTGACACAGGTTACATACAAGTGAGTATTAAACAACTCAACAGCCCAAGCAGACAAGCCTTTTAGGACTTTGTTATCAAGAGGCTCACTTTCCCATTTGGCAAAAAGATGACCAAATTTCTCGATGAAATCTGAACATATACAGTTTTTCAATTCGGTCTTTATATCCGCATGCGGCGAATCCTCAAGCTTTTGTCTTACCTCTCTCAGCTTGTCTTTACAGTATCGCTGGTATAATTTCCTTCTACTGCGTGGGTCAAAAGTTGGTAAGGTCTGAGTTTGCGAACTGCCATGCTTCCTGAGCAAAGTCAGGTATTCGGGGAGGTTCTTAAATCTTACGTCAGCGCAATGTTTTGAATATTCAGCCGCTTTGGCAAGCCAAAACGTATCCGAGCTAAACGGGTTTTCATCGTATAGCCCGATTGCATCGAAAAGCTCTTTGCGAATAATGGCCGACCCGTGACTCATCCCGTGTCGAAAAGATGAGAATTTAGCAGCAACTTCGTTGTGTTCGAGCGGCAAGTCATGACTGTCGGTATATTCCAATCCCCTAAATTCATCAAGAAAACTCCGGTAAGAGGAGCCAACAATACCCAACCGCTCATCTGTTGTTATCTCATTGTAAAGTGTCTCCAGCTTAGCGGGACACATAATATCATCTGCGTCCTGGATAACGATGAAATCAGAGTTTGCCCGCTCGATGGCAAAGTTTCTTCTAACGTAAGGCCCTTTATTATCCTGGAAATAATAGGCTTTTATCCTTTCATCCATCCGGGAGTACTTCTCGATTATACTTTTTGTGCCGTCCGTGCCGGCATCGTCGAGGACAAACAGCTCCCAGTCCTGCATAGTTTGATTCCTGATGCTGTCGATGCATTCCGGCAGGAATTTTTCAGAATTGTAACAGGATAAAATTATGGAAACCTTAGGCCTGGACCTGCTAAGCGGTGCAACGGATACCCTATCGCCCTGTTCGCTACCGGTGTCAATCATCCTGAGCTCGTAAAGACCGGCATTTTCACAGCACCAGCTCTGAACATCTGTCTTTAACTGCCTTTCAAAACAATCAGAGATAAACTGCCTGGCCGCAGCGCTGCTATGGTTTTGTATCTCGCTGTTCAGATACCTGATGCTCTCTTCTTTTCTACCAATCGCATAATACGCCATCGCCCTCAAAAGGTCATAGTTTCCAAACCTCTTTGCAATATCGCGGTCTATTGTTTCCATGCTGTTAAGTCGGCTGATACAGGTTACGTACCGACAACTGCTGAAGGATTTAACAGCCTTGCCCACCTGAACAGGGAGAGTATTGCTATCGAGCGGCCTATTCTCCCATTGAGCGAAAAGATGACCGTATTTCTCGACGAAATCTGAACAGTTGCAGTTTTTCAATTCTGCTTTTGCATCGCTATGTGACCGGCTTTCAAGCTTTGGTCTTAGCTTTTTCAGCTTGCCTTCACAGTATCGCTGGTATAATCCCCTTATGCCACGAGGGTCGTGGGTGGGGATAATCTGCGTCTGTGAGCCCGAGTGCATCCTTCTTAACGTTAGAAACTCGGGAATGTTTTTCAGTTTTACATCAGCGGTGCAGCGTGCATATTCAGCCACCTTGGCCAACCAGAATGAATCCGCGCCAAAAGGATTTTCGTCGTACGGCCCGATTGACTCAAACAGCTCTTTTCGAATAATCGCCGAGCAGTGCCATATCCCGGCCTGCCACTTTCCCAGTTTGCCAATAATCCCATTGTGTTCGAGTGGGAATTTCTGCTCTTCGGCATACTGAAGTCCTTTAAATTCATCAAGAAAGCTGTGGTAAAAAGAACCCACAATACCCAACCGCTCATCTGTTGTTATCTCATTGTAAAGTGTCTCCAGCTTAGCGGGACACATAATATCATCTGCGTCCTGGATAACGATGAAATCAGAGTTTGCCCGCTCGATGGCAAAGTTTCTTCTAACGTAAGGCCCTTTATTATCCTGGAAATAATAGGCTTTTATCCTTTCATCCATCCGGGAGTACTTCTCGATTATACTTTTTGTGCCGTCCGTGCCGGCATCGTCGAGGACAAACAGCTCCCAGTCCTGCATAGTTTGATTCCTGATGCTGTCGATGCATTCCGGCAGGAATTTTTCAGAATTGTAACAAGATGTAATTATGGAAACCTTTGGATGTGGACGGTTCGCAGAAACCGCAGAAACTGTACCGGCTGATTTGCTTTCGGAAAGTAACCCTATCTGGGCTGAGGAGACTTTGCCCGGCAGTGTTTGATTTTGTTTTAAGGGTAAAGGGTATTTTTCAACGTCCCTCTTATCGACAAGCATGTCTGTACCATGCTTGTACTTCAGATAAGCTGCGTTTTGCTGGTATCTCCTTTGCTTCTGGCCGAACCTGTTTTCTGTGTCATAATCATGATAAATTATGGCCTCAGGCCAATAGATGACTTTGTTGCGGTGTTTATATTCCTTAATAATTCTGTAGGTAAGGTCGTTTCCCTCGTGCCCAAAAAGTAGCGGATCCATCCCCCCGACTGATTTATATACTTCAAGGATAAAGGCTGAATTGCCTTCTTGATTACAGTACGATGGAAATGGCCTATCTCCGAGATTATAGATCTTTACACGATTATCCGCACCTGCGCCACCTTTAGGATAGGCTTTGCCTCTGAGGCCAAATATATCGAATTTGTCAAATGCGGATTTTATTGATGATATGTAATTAGGGGCGACAAGAGCATCATCATCCAGGAAAACAACGATTTCGCCTCTTGCGAAATATGCCCCTATATTTCTTCCTTCAGAGAGATTGAAATTTACAGGACATTTAACGTACTGGTTTATATACTGACTGCAGCTGTTGACATCGCCTTGACCATTATCGACCACAATAACTTCAAAACTACAATTGACGCCATCCTGCCTTGATAGAGACTTGAGACACTCTTCCAAATCGTCGGCTTTATTATAAGTGACTACTATAACCGAAATATCTATGTTGTCGTTTTTGTGCGATGTAATTAAAGTTCTTGGGAATTGGGAATAGTCTATTGTCGTCCTGTATCTTTGCATGTACTCCATGGCTGCCTTATAATTCCCATGGTTAAATTCCCGCCCGGCTTTGAGAAAGTAATCAACAGCAAGTCTATTTGACCGATTATTCTTGCGGTTGTTAAACCTTGCTAACTTCTCACCATAGAGCATCTCCATCAGTTCGCCTTTACTAAACATCTTGTTGGAGACAGCCTTTATTTTGTTCTTTAGTTTCAGCAGGACCGGCTCAGGTAATGACTGGTAATCTCTAAAAATGTAATAATCTTCCAGGAGAAATTTAACAAAAGACAGTACTTTAGAATAATCAGTAATACTCTCAAATGGAGCGGTTAGATAAGTGTGTATCTTGGCCTTTAAATCTGCAACATCAACTTTTTCAAGCAGGCCAACCTTCGATACAACACTGTCTCCCAGCAGCAATACCTTTTTTCTTTTTAATAGTGATTCAAAAGCAACTGTAGAATTTATTGCTACTACCAAATCAGAAATCTCGATTAGGTCCCAGATGTTTACATCTCTGACTATAGTGAGCTTCCCGTGTTGCTTGCTCAGCTCTGCGAGCTGTTTTTGGCTTTTTTCTTTCGATTTAGGATGGGGTTTCACAACCAATGCTGCCTTTTCGGGCATCGATTCTAACACCAGCCTCACGGCTTCTGCTACGTTCTCAAAACGTGAAAACATGGTAATGTTAACATCCTCGTCCACCTGTCCGGGGAAGAAGATAACGTGCGAATCCGAATCTATCCTCAATTTTTTCTTCACTGTATGTTCACCTGAAATTCTCGATGGCTGTTTCCATGCACTTGAGCCTGACTTTATAATGTTTTGAATATAGTCCTCTATTTTGTTTTTTCCCGGGGCATGAATCGTTTTGCTCAACGATGAGGCATCTAATGAACACCGAGCGTTTATGCCTACTTCATCTATGTACCAACTGTCTGGCAGCATGCCTTTTTCAGCATAGAAAAAGGGTATCTGCAGCTTTGAGAGAAGAACTTTAATCATTCCCCGTATGTCAGCCATGCCGTTCCAGACGATGACCCCATCCGGCTGTATTAAATTAAGGGCTACCTTAAACCGAGCAAAACGTTCGAGTAGTCGCTCACATGAACCCCACAACAAGGATTTTTGGGCTTGTTCAATTAATTCTTGCGCCGGTTTCGACGAAAGGGCATCGGCAAGATGATTCAGGCTATCATGTGGTATTTTCTCATAATCTATAACATTGTATCTTCTAAGTAGTTCATCTTGCTCGCTGATGCCGCAAGCCGTGCAGAAGATCTCGTAACTTTCATTTTCCGCTAATGAGTCAAAAAATCCTCTATAAGCCTGGAAAATCCATTCATCAGCGGTTTCAAATGAAAACAAAATTCTTTTCGTATTATTCATTCGGACTCACCAAAAATGCTCTGTTCAAATAATCGAGCGGATTCAGAATGTTTACAATACTCGGATCAATAAGGATACTTCTAAAATTTTACTATGGCTCAAACTGTTTTCTCCTATTCCTTTTTTTGCCATCCGCTTCAGCGATCTTTGTTTTGCAGATAACATTCAGATTCCATGGTTTATCATCTATGCGTCGTATATCAGAAAACCCATGTTGCAGTAGCTTCATTTCCAAACACCGAAAATCGTATCCGCTTTTATGAACATCCCAGAACGTTTCCTCACCTTCGTTCTGCCAGCCCCAGAATCCGGCCAGCGCATGTTCTAATACAGTCCATTTAGGATTAGTTTCTGATGGGGTCAAAGAGTTCGGAGTCAGAAATTGTTTTATGTGGTATTCTATATCAGGCACTATAATCTGCAACATTCCACCGAGAACAAGTATCCGCTCCCACGCTTGGAGAGTTAAATCTGCCTGTGCAAAAGTCAGGTGCTCAAAGAAATGTCTTGAGTATATCTCTGAAATCGAATCTGGGGGGACATGCTTGTCTATTTTCCATGCATCGCAAACGTATTTAACCCACGGAAATGGCCTGGTGTCAACACCGACAAAACCAGGCATCGGTTTCTTTGGCCCACAGCCAACGTCAAGTTTCTGGAGATTAACATATCGTTCGTCGCCTGCCCGATTTCGACTTAACTTCCTGAGTGCCACCATCAAAAACTGGCCTTTGTAGTTTCTTTTTAAGACCATATCCGACTCATTGAGCAAGCCTCTTTTACAGCCGTCTTTATCCAAAACATACACGTCCTGGCCACAGCTTTGGAGTATTTCCACCCTGCGGCTTCCCCTCTTAATAAGGCTTTCTATGTTCTGAAGGTCATAGTGCCGGAAATGAAAAAGGTGGGTGTTCCTGGACAAATCTATCTTATGCTTGTTGGGAAAGGACAAAAATAAAACGCCATTATCTTTAAGCTTCGAGAGTAAAAATTCGTAAAACCGCCTATCGTCCTCCACATGCTCTATGCTTTCGAGCGAAACGATGTAATCATATTCCGGCCTTATGGGCACCGTAGAAGAAAAAGGGAAAATAGCGTTATGATATGTTATCTTTTCAGAGCTGAAGTTTTGTTTCGCGAATTCTATTGCTTCGGCGCTTCCATCTATCGCGTCAACAACCACGGCTTCAATTTCGTTAGCAAACAGAAAACTTCCGTAGCCATTCCCGCAAAAAACATCAAGCACGTTAATTGTCCCTGTGTTGTTCTTGGTGCTCTTGATAAAATCTGCAACATATTGATATCTGTTGAGGTGGTCTTTTCTTATATCGTCAATCCGCCCGGCAGTCTGTCTTTCTCCTGAACCAAATGCCCAGTTTTTTGTGTCAGGTTTATCACAGCTATGACTCTGCTGTGGATGATGCCGAAACTCCTGTACGGCCGTGCCTTCCGAGCATTCAGAATGACCATACTGGCTTAATCCAAATTTTTTCCTCACATCATACGGCACGCACCTTCCGCGGGAATTAACTAATTCGCGAACAATCAATGGATTCAGAAGGTCGCCCAGAAACCACTGGTTTTTGATGACATGAAGTAGGTATGAGACCCTTACGTCGCTGTCGAAGAAGCCTTCACTGGCTAAGCTATCCGCCAGGTTAATTTCTTTCGGAAAAGGCCTTGGCCGGTTGTCTTCGCTCCACAGCAGCGTGCCCAGCGCTAAAGTCGGAATGTTCCATACCGCTGCCTCGTGAACCGTATTTGAATTAACGCTTATTACAAGTTTGCACAGACCCGAATAGAATATCTCGTTCGTTGATACTCTGTAGTCGTTACACAGCAGAATGTTCCTTGTATTTCTGATCTTAAGCTCACTTCTGAGGTTGTTTTTGTCCACAGGATGCTGCTTGAATACAACCGGCATATTGATTGATGAGCCCTCAATAAAATCGACGCATGCCTGGGCAAACGCAACATTGGCTCTTGGGTCACTGTGGTAGTATTCGCTGAAGATGGAGTTTGAATATCTTAGGTTAAAGTCAGTCGCCAGTTGGAACGGGAATAGAATGAAGGGTTCCTTGAATGATCGTCTTATCTGCAGCACACGCTGTTCATTGATGTTTATTGCGAAGATGTTGCGCATATTCCTGACATATTTGGAAACGTAGCTTTTTTCCTGTTCTGAGGGGGGTTCGTATTGATAGCTCTTTGCAACGTGGCTCCTGGCGTTTGTACCCATGTCACTTACCTGATACGCCCATCTTGGTATCCATCCATGTTCAAAATATAGTTGCCTGTTTTTGTCATTAGAAAACTGACGCTTGCCCGACCAGTTAATGACTATCTGAGCTTCATCGCTGTCGCACAAATTCACTGCATATCCATTGCATATTAAAGTTCTGTACAAACAGTTAAATGCATTCTTTAGGTCCATAAAACCAGTTCTACTGCCCTTTTTCCATTTCTCAGTCGGGTAAAAAAGAGGAGGCTCAAAATCAATTACCGCCTGGGGAATATTAATCCGTATATGCCCGGACAAATCAGTCAGCCTCTCATTCGGGTGCAAATAGTTATAGATTTCTTCTCGTTCCGTTTTGTGGGGCATTTCAGCGCTCTTAAGCATTTTCTTAGCTCCTTTTCGACTTGTTTGGTTGAGTGATAAACTCCCGCCTGATGTCTTCAATAATTGCCTTAAACTCTCTCAGCGGGACGTTCTCTTCGTTAAAATAAAGAATGTTGTCCCACGTAAAATTTGGTTTAAGAAAATCCAGCTGAAGTCGTTCGAACTCCAGCTCCTCCGTGACCTTACCTTTTTTTACTAACTCGTCCCATATCGTGGTACCTGGAATTGGATTGCACAGATAGAACCCACTGATATGACATTTACCCCTGTTCTTGCGAAGAAATTTTTTAGTCAGTTCCAGGTCTTCACTGGTCTCACCAGGCACACCAAACATAAACGACGCAGCACACGGCAGACCATACTTAAAACAGAGGTCGATTACTCTCTGATGATCGGATATTGAAACGCCCTTGCCTTTGATGCGCTGCAGCAGCGCTTCCGAGCCGGTTTCCGCTCCAAATCGGACAAAGCGATAATTCATCCGCTTAAAGAGGAGAATGTCCTCCTCACTGACAAGGTTGGATCGACAGAATCCACTAAACGTGACTTTCTGTGGGATTCTTCTTTCAACTAACTGTTCGATAATTTCTCGGAACCTTTTTTTGTTGGCCATCCAAAGGTCATCGAGAATTGTGATTTGTTTCGGCTTATAAGCTTCTACAAGATATGTAATCTCTTCTACAACAGACTTAGCGCTGCGGAATCGAATGCTGCCTTTCCAAAAAGCGTGAGATGCACAGAACGTACATCGATACGGGCAACCTCTTGATGTAAAGACAGGCTCCTCCAAGGAGTAGCATTTATGCCTGTATGGCCAGGGTAGCTCATCAATATTGGCAATAAGCTCCCTCGCCTGGGTCTGCACTATCCTGCCGTTCTGGCGGTAACAAATCCCTTGAATCTCACGCGGCAGGCACCGGTTAAATCTGTCTGTTGCAAATTCCTCCACGATTTGGGCAAAGCTCGCCTCGCCTTCTCCGAGGACTCCGATGTCAAACTCTTCTGGCAGCCTCTGGGGGATACAGCTCACATGATAGCCGCCCAAAACCGTCAGACATCCTGTTGCTTCTTTACACTTCATAGCAAACCCTCTGGCGTCCTTCAGAACTTGGCTGACGGAACTGATACCAACAATCTCAGGGCTGAACCGTATTGCTTCTTCCACCGAATCGACAATCCGAATGTCTTCTTCGCACACCACCCCCTTGTAGACCAGATACGAAGCAATGTATCCGATACCCAACGGCGCAACACGAAACGCGTCAAACGGAAAACGTGCGCAGTACAGACAAATTCTAGCCACAACCGTGACTCCTGAACTTCTTGGTCACCAATGAGGAATGGCTGCAATCCATTTCATCTTGCTTCTATCCATCTCAGTTAGACAAACGGTATTGTTTACGCCAGCACCGTTCGTCCAACTATTGGTTCTACAGAATAAATTCTGCATATCTCCCCGCAAAGCCACCGTGATATCAATAATCTCAGCTAACTTGTCACTCCATTAAAACACCACCACACGTACACAAACAGTAGTTTTCCATAAGATCACGCTTTTCTTGAAATTCTTCGCTACAACTGAATATTGCTACGATAAGTCTTTATGGTCTTCTTGCCTTTGCGAACCCGGCTTAGCTTTTCAGAGATGTCGGCTCTCTGAGCTGTAATGGCCAGGAGCAGACTATCATATAATTTTTGCAATCGCTCCCGTCGTTTTTTAAATTCACGCAGCTCAAGAATCCCCGTCTGTGCGATCTTCCCCACAAGAGAATTGGCTTGTTTGCTCAAAACCTCAACACCGCTAATGTTACCCTGCTGCGCCAGCTTTATTTGTTTTTCCAACAAGCTTTGTAGCTCGTCCAGCAGGTATATTTGCTTATCGGTACTCATTCGATCTAAACTCCTGCCTAGGTCCCATTTTGCGACTTATTGCAGGGACCGCAAAATGGGGTCCCTTCTCTTATCTGAGCCAGACTATGTTCGACTTCTTCCAGAAGATTAGCCGCATCTTTATTGGCAGGGTCCAAAGTTAAAATGTCCAGCAGGATTTTTTTGGACTGCTCAAACCGCCCATCTTTCATATAAAGTGCCGCCAGAGAGAGCATAACAGAGGTGTCGCCCGGGTGCATATTCAGATATACCTCAAGATAGTGGATGACCTCAGCGAATGAGTTCATCTTGCAGGAAGTCTGAAACAAGCCCAAAAGAGCCGTCAGATTGTCTACATCCAGCTCGAGACATTTTAGATACATCTCAAAGGCGTGCTTGTAATCGGCTCTTTGCTGTGCGACCATCGCCAGGCCGGCATATGCCTTGGCGCAATTGGCGTCCAGCCGACAAGCGACCCTGAAGGCTATTTCAGCATCTTCAAGAAGATTCTTTTGCAGGGCAACTACTCCAAGCCCGACGTAGGGACCAGGCTCATCGGGCCCCAGTGACGCCGCTTTTTCATAGCAGCGTTGTGCCTGGGCGTCGTTACCGACGGAGGTGTAGCAATCGCCAAGCTCCTGCAAAACCTCGTAGTGCTGTGTCAAATCTTGTTCTTCAAGACCGTCTTTCTGGGACCCCGTTCTGTGATAAGCTACCTCTGCTTTGGGTTCCTGCAAGGTGGGGTCCCTCGCAGGGGTAAACTCGTCCCCCCAAAGGGGGGGATGGGAACTATCTTGTGTTATGTCCATAGCAATTCTTTTCCTTCAAGTATTTGTTCTGCTCTTTTGAGTAATTCCATCGCGGATTCAAAACTTTTTTTTTCGCGCTTGACCTTCGCCTCTAACAAAAGTGTATCCACCGTCGGCCTTTGCTGATTGAGTTCGCAACTGAGCTCGGCTGCTCGGGCGTGGTCACCGGCTTTGAAAAAGGCCTTTGCAGCCCGCGTCCTCATCCGGAACTCGTTTTGATAATGGTCGGCTATATATTCAAACATCTGGGCCGCTTGTGCCCAGTTTCCGTTTTTCCCTGCTAACTGTGCTTCTAAAAGTAAATTATCAAACTGGAAAGGGAGCTCTTTAAAACTTGGCTGTCTTAGCACAATGCCGGCGGCCTTTAGTGATTGCCGCACCGGCAAATTTGGAAAACTTCTGCGAGCATACTGCAAGTCACTTTTCCTGACTACCGCCGCCCAGAGCGTATCCGTTGAACCTTCCAATTCAAATCCCTCGCCGCTAACCGAACTGTCAATCAGAGCATAGAGCGAGTTCTCTACCCACATTTCCTTTATGGCAAAGCCACTTGGCACTATGGCAATATACTCGCCGTCGCATCTGGCCAGAGTCGCGTCTATCCGTTCAGTCTCGGATGCCAATGGATTGACGGGCACACGTATCAGGTTCGGTATATCGGTATTTAGCCGGTTGATATCTGCTCGCGGCAGGGATAGATAAACCTCATGTGGGAAGAAAGTATGCCGCCAGATAAGACCGAGGGTTTTTCCTGCCTGCCGGTTAAGTTGGTCTGCAGTAAAAATGATGGACATATCCTTGATTTTCGTCCAGGGCTTGGTAGGCCTTGTGGTTCGTATCGTCAGAACATTCCTAAAATATTCGTTCACATCTTGGCGTCGCCGAATTGATATCCTGTCAGACCCGGCAACAGAGCCGTCGAATTCGCCCGTGATTTCATATACGTGGTGAAAATCCGAGAAGAAAGCCAGCCGACGGGTCATATCCCAGTCAATTAGAACGCTGAGCTGCTCATTATAGAGCCCGGTCTTTTCAATCAAGTCTCTGTGATGCATCAGGCTTACGTGCAGGACGTGATTGAAGTACAGCATAAAAAAGCGGTCGAAGTCCCGACTGACTTTAACAATTTTGCTTAAAACCTGCCGGCTACCGTCCGACATAATCTTGTAATACACTTTGTACAAGTCACTGTACGCAACCTGGCAATCGGTTTTATTTTCCAGAACATCAACCAACGTTTCGATATGATTGGGATAATATAAATCATCATCGTCAAGGTAGGCAATGTATTCGCCTTCAGCTCGGGCTAATGCCTCGTTGAGTGAAAAGGCCTTGCCGCGATTTTCCTTTCTGTTGATAAATATTATCCGTGGGTCGCTAAACGAATTAACTATACTGCTTACGTCTTCGCCACCGTCATTGACTACAATAACCTGGAGATTTCTGTAGCTCTGGCGCAAAGCACTGGCCAGAGCTTCTGATAGATATCGCGGCCGATTAAAAGTCGGGATGAGCACACTGACCACCGGCCCAGCTTTTGTCTCATAGTTTTCCAACATTCCGAGACTATCTAAATTTCCTTGTCAGCTAAAAATTACACAATCTTATTGTTCTCAAATATATCGTTCCTGAACACCGAAAAGGGGGATTCTGTGGATGATCCGACATCTGCAGGGCTTCCATTTTGTTGCGAATCTATCTCGGCTTCGAGCTGGGTGAAAATGTCGTTGATTTTGCTCAACTGATTTTTCAGCGGGTAGTTTTCCCTGACAAATTCGCGATACCTCTGGGGTTCGTATGACACGGAGCGAATCTGCTCGCAAAATTCTTCGGAGATATCAAACAAAAACTCTGATGGGAATATTTGGCTTGCCCCCGGGAAATTATGGATAACGAGTTTCAACCCACAGGCCATACCTTCCAGCGAGCCCATACCCTGGCTTTCTCCGATGCTGCACGAGACAATATAGTGTTTGTCCTGCAGCCAGGAATTTATATCTTCCTGCCAGCCGTCAAAAAACACCACATCTGTGAGTTTAAGTTCCTGTACCATATGCCTGACATACTGTTCGAGCATAGGGTCTTGATAAACTCCTGCAAAGAACAGCTTATATTCCGGGTCAATGTAGTGCAGCTTTTGCATACACTGCAGAAGGAACATTGGGTTCTTTCTCATATTCAGATAGCCCACACAGGCCAAATTCTTACCACGAGGCCTGTCAATGAACTTAAACTTATCAAGGTTGACACCGTTTGGAATCGTAACAAGCCGCGTGCGATTTTCAATATCAGGCACCCGTTCAAGCAGAGCGTCTTTGACAAACGAGTTTCCTACAATGATGAGTACATCGATATTCTCCCATTGGACCTGGGCCGGCCAGTCGCAGTAGGCTTCAAAACGGTGAAGCCTGACGACACTCTTGCAAACCTTTGGCAGTTTTGAAGCTTCTACGACCATGCTGGTGCACCATTCAAACCATGATATGTCACTGGTTTTCATCACTTCATACATCTGGTCAATATCTTTGAATTCGGGCAATTGCACCAGATATCTATCTCTGGTGTATTCGTAAATATCCGTCAGGAACTTCATATCACCTCTTAAGCCGCGAAAGAAAGCAATCTTAGGTCTTTTAGTCTGGATCACTTCAATCATCGGGTTAAGAATTTCCTGGTTGGCTGAGATTTGTAGAGAGCGAAGCAGCATTTCGACAGCGTCGGCCTTATTACCCTGGCCGAGAAATATATTGGCGGTTCTGTTAAGTACGTCTGCATTTAATATACCCAGCCGCTCCATATCGTCAAAAAGCTGCATTGCTTCGTTTGCTTTGCCGGTGGCAAGATATGCTTCTATCAGATTCCAAACTATCTCAGCACTATCGTCCTGCAGCGACCTTGCTTTGACAAAATGATTGATTGCTTCGTCCGAGCGACCCAGGCAATAGAGAATCGCCCCTGCGTCGTTCAAGGCCTGTGCATTATCGGGTGCCGTGCGAAGATGTTCTTGAATACAGGCAAGAGCCTCCTGATGCTTGCCGGCTTCGGCTAATTCCAAACCTCTCTGATAATAATCCGAATTTATATCCATTGTCATTTGCTTCACTCCTAATTTTTAGAGACTAACCATCTGATAGTCGCAACTTTGTAAAATTTAGTGCAAATTCCGTGCCGTCAGCCGAGACGGGTGTTTATTTGCGATCTCACAGCCCCAAGCCCAAAATTCGTATAAATATCAAACATATATGCTGTTCAAACAGCCGTCCTTACGATACTGTTTAGCGTGTAGCGTTTAGTTTTTCCTATATGTTATCCGCTATCATTTATCCGCTATTTTTACTATACGATAAAATCCAACAGTGACAGAGACATAAGTTTTGCAGCCACGGCCAACGACATCTGGTATAGAACCTCACGGCGAGAAAGGTCTATGGCAATTTGGGCAATGTCGGCTTGCTGCAAACGAGTCACTTCATCTTCAGTGTCGTACTTTCTGTTATTTAGACTGTCTTTGAGGTCGTCCAGGAACCCAAGCTTTGACCCCATAGAAACAGAGCTTTGTAATAAAAGATTATCTAACTCTGCCAACGAACTTAACGCATTATGTCGCAGCTCTTCCAATTCAGCGCTGGTAAGGCCTCCTTCAGTCTCCAATCTGTCCCGGATGGTAATAAGCGTGTTGAATATATCATAAGTTCCGGGTACACGCACCCAATCAACTCCGGTACTGCCTATGTTGGTCGCATCAACGTACAAAACCTGCCCAGCCGAATTTGTAACCGCAATATTACTGATATCGCCAGCGGAAGGAACCATTACTTCGTTATCCCCATCGTCGATAGAAAGCCAATAATTATCCCCGTCATGAGTTACTGTCAGCCAGACATCGCCTCTGACAGTCGATGTCCCCGTGCCGGCCGCGGCACCGGTATCGCCAGGAAAAATTGGGGTACTGCGATTATGAGAACGGAAGATATTATCGCCGACATAGAAAGCCGATGACTCCACTCCCGGAGCCACCTCTATATCTCTATCCCCAAGACTGCCCTGGTAAGTTACACTGGTTATTTTTCCATCAGTGCGTGTTACAGCATAGGGTGCCGAGCCCGTATTGCTTCCCCCAAAGAGGTATTGGTCCATATGATTGGTATTGGCCGATGAAACTATACTCTCTAACCAATTGTCGACTTCTCCTGCGATCCCACCTGCTCCACTGCTGCCGCTGATGCCGGTTAGACGTGCTGTTACCTTACTGAGAGCATGTTTCATCGAGTCAATAGCAGTGGAGGAAATATCCAGCAAGCTAACGACCTCCACGAGACTGTCCATATAATTTTCCAGCAAACTTTTCTGAGAGTTAAGCCCTAAAACCCGGTAGGCGGCGGACGGGTCATCGGAGGCCCGATTTATCTGCGAGCCGGTAGCTACCTGTTCCTGCAGGCGAGCCATTGCCTCGGTATGCAAACTCAAAGCAAAGCTGACGTTAT
>CAZWKM010000001.1:34259-44703 GCA_964634165.1 uncultured Pirellulales bacterium
TCCTGCAGGCGAGCCATTGCCTCGGTATGCAAACTCAAAGCAAAGCTGACGTTATTATAAATATTGCTCAGTGTTCCCATTAAGACTTCCTGGAATAAATTCGGACGTTTACATCGCTGCCATAAGAGCTGCTACCGTCGATTGAATTGTAGCCATATATTTGGCCATTGCCTGAAACATCTGCTCGAAAATCAATAGTTGGGCAGCTTCATCATTAATGTCAACTCCGCTTACTTCGCTTTGCTGATTGAGAAGGTTCTGGACCATAACCTCGATGTTGTCCCGGCACATTTGTTTAACAGAGAGCTGTTGACCGATGTCCGTAATCATCCGGTGATAAAACTCTCCGGGTGTCATAGCGCCCAAACTACTCACGTCCTGGTCCCTCAAGCCTGCCAGCCGCGAGGCATTGGCATTGTCGGTCATATCCGCACCCAGCGCCGTCGCCACACGACCCGGCGCATCAGCTATATCCGAACAAACCGCTATATCCGATGCACCCCTGCCGTAGAAAAACGTATTGATTCCGACCGCTGCCAGCACTCCCGAAGTATCCGAGCTTGCCAACGCCTCAATAGTAAATACTTCACCGTTATTGAGCTGTCCGGTCCCAACCGAAACGTAAATCCCATCACCTATTTCCAGGCGGTTACCTGCGGCATAACTGCCAACATCAAGCGTTTTAATCAGGTCAGTACCGATCTTAACCTCAATTTTCAGGTCATCGTCATTGCCCACCTCGCCATCACCTACAACTGTGCACGTATAAGTCTGGTTTGCGGACCCTGTGTAAATACCGGATATGGATACATCAGGTGTAAGATTACTTGTGGTCGGCTCTGATAAAACCCCGGGCAGAAAGTCAAATTCGTAGTTCGTATCGGCTAAGATACTCAGCTTCGAAGAGACCACCGATGCGGTTAAAGGAGTCACCCCACCACCAATATCAATTGCTCCAATAGCCGTAGCTAACGTGGTTAACGAAGTGGCGTCTGTAGGAATCACGATTTTGTGTCGTGTTATTGTTGTTGTTTCCGCGTCGGTCTTATCTATGACTCTGATATATATTTCACCGCTGGTAATAGGCGGCTCAAAATCAGCAAAATCTTCATCCGCCATCACCCAGCCGGTCAGCCCCGTAAATGAGCCCTCCGAACCAACTCCCTGGACGTGGTATTGATTTACTTGTTGTACTATTGCGCTTGCTAAATCGTTCAGATCGTTATAAACATCGGAGACAAGTTCGTTTTTTAACGACAATAATCCGCCGAGCCGTCCACCCTGCACGCTGGTACTGTAATTATACGCGCCGGCAATGCTAATGCCCAACTCATCGTTTTCATTCAACCCTACCTCCAGCTCAATAACAGAGGCGCCTATCACAACGGGTATCCCACCCACGGTAACATCAACCACACCATACTCTCTGCTCAGGGTCTCGACACCTATAAATCCGGACAGCTCGGTTATATACCGGTCCCTTTTGTCACGCAAGTTGTTGGCCTGTGTACCACCTATTTCCATACTTTCTATTTTGTCGTTGAGTTCGGCAATCTGAGTTATCAGTGCATTAATCTGGTCGATGGTATTTTCGGTTTCTAATTTAATCTGGTTTTCCAACGTGCTCAGAAATTCTCCCAATGTTCTAAATCGACCGGCCATCGCCTCTGCAGTGGTTACAGCCTGATTTTGCCAGATGGCTTGTCCGGGATGAGCGCTAAGGTCTTGCAACGCATTGAAGAATTCGTCTATTGTTGCGCTCAAGCTGTTGCCGGTTGAAAGCTCTCCGAATGCGTTTTCGACCGTGCGCATTGTGATAAATTCCTGCGAAACTGCCTCTAATAACGACTGCTCCCGGAGAATCTCCTGCTCCAAAAGGGTGTCAATCATCCTGGTAATGCCGGCGATGTTGACACCTCCCCCCAATAAAACCGGGCCGATTTGGGACGAGTATGCAGGAGTCAGCTCTATTCTCTGACGGTGGTAGCCCTCAGTAGCCACATTCGCAAGATTATTGCCGATTACGTCAAGGGCCCTCTGGGCCGCCTCAAGGCCGCTAATACCTATGTCGTAATTCGCCATTCTTAACTCCGTTTAGTTCACCCAGCCCCTCCGAGGGGCGGGGTTCACAGTTATTCAGGGCTACCATCCCACACCTATTAGGCGTGTACCTAAGCTCAATAGGCGCGGGAGGCAGTCCCTTCAAAACTCCAAATTTACAAAAGCTGCGTTCCGGCCAAGGACGGATCGTTTGGCAGCCCCATTGGAATTGTAGTAAACCATCCCTGTCTTCCCAAGGCCGAAAATAGTCTTCAAGAGCAGGCTGTTGAATCTGGCACAATCTAACAAAAGCATTGTTGTGCTTAAATATTCTTTCTTAAGCTCCTCGGCCAATAATCGCAATTTGTCCTTTCTCTCGGTTACTTGAGCTTTTTTCTCTTCCGGCAGCACCTCTTCAAGTCTCGACAGGGTCATTTGCTCGAGGCTACAGTCCAAAGCAGTCGCCAATTCTTTTCGTATCGACTGGCGTTTCAATTCCTGGCTTCTGTAACTGTTCGATTCAGACTGGATACTCCCGAGCAGTTTGCCCAAAGCTGCATCGTCTCGCTTGATGACCAGGCCGCGCAGCTCGTTCAATCGCGACAAACTCTCCTGTATATGCTGAGCGTCTTTGTCGAGAATAATCAGCAGCTCATCGACTTTATCCGGGTCCGCATTTTGCGGTTTCTCTGCAAAACGGTTTCGGTCTTCTATTTCAAGTTCCGTTGCTTTCATATATCCCTATCCAGTGTCCCTGTCGTTGTGTTTGCCTGGTCCGGATTGGTCAAAAATTGGTATATATCCTTCCACATCCCAAAGCCGCCGTTGTTTGCAATATCACGGGCCAGGTATAGCCAAAATATTCCTTGAACTTGCTTGGAAGTCTCCTCTTTGTCAAACCCCCAGTCCCCGATAGTATTTTTCATTTCATCCAGCAATTTACTGATTAAAACCGACTCAAAATCCTTGGCTATTTGTTTTTTCCCCTCTTCTGAAACGCCGTCAATTTTACCGGGTTCCCATTTTGCGATTTTCTTGGAAAACAAGTTCCCGCTTAAATCCTCCAGCAGACTCGGCGGCGGGACGGCTCCGGTCAATATCAATTCGGTGCTATCCATAAAATTACTCCGACATTTTCTTTACCGCAGAGACCGCTAAGATTATTTTCAATAATTTCTTCTCTGCGTTCTCTGCAGTTAATTTTCTCTCCCTACATTATCACCAGCTTGGCCTGAAGGGCACCGGCCTTCTTCAAGGCATTAAATATCGCTATAAGGTCTCTCGGTGTCGCTCCTATGGCATTGAGCGTCTTGGCCAGCTCTGAGACAGTAACTGCCCTGGACACAGGAACCAAATAACCTGTTTTCTCTTCGACCCCTATTATTGTTTCTGGGACAACTTCCGTTGTGCCGGCATCAGAGAAAGGTGCGGTCGGCTGGGAAACGGTTGCGGTCTCCTTGATCTTTACAACCAGGCTGCCCTGGGAAATCGCCACTGCAGATATGCCGACATTTTCTCCAACTACAATAGTGCCGGTGCGTTCGTTGATAACCACCACTGCAGGGACATCAACCTTGACGTCGTGCTTTGTAATATCATCGATAAAGCCGGCTATTCCTGTCCGAACAATTTCACCGGGAACTTTAACTTTAACAGTACCGGCGTCAACTACTACTGCACTGTTTGGAAAAGTTGTGTTAATGGCTTCGCTGATTCGCTCTGCAGTTGAAAAATCGCTGTTTCTAAGATTAAGCGTGATAAGCCTATGGTCTGCGATGTATTCGACAAAAGTAGCTATTTCTTCCTTTTCAACTATAGCGCCGTCGGGAATTCGCCCGACCGTCTGGTGGTTCTTTGTGATTGAAGCCTTATCGCCTGATGCCGCCCAGCCGCCGATTGAAATTCCTCCCTGGGCCACAGCATAAACCTGGCCATCAAGACCTTCTAACGGTGTCGGCAAAAGCATTCCGCCTTGAAGACTTTTGGCATCTCCTATAACAGAGACGTCAACATCGATTTGTGAGCCTTCACGGGCAAAAGGCCCCAGCTCTGCCGTAACTATAACGACTGCAATATTGCTGCCGGTCAAATTGTCAGGAGAAAGAACCAGTCCTGAATCCCTCAATATGTTCGTCAGCATTTGTCGCGACAGCAGTGTGCTATCACCGGTGCCGGCCAGACCTACAACTAATCCGATTCCCACGAGTGGATTGCTGCGAATGCCTTGAATATCAACAATGTCCTTTATTCGCTCGCATTGTCCAACTTCAACGGTACTCAACAGGACTACAAATAAAAGTATCAAAAGTATCAAACGAGATTTCATAAGCTACCACTTTCAAATTTTAGCCTTCACAGCAATAACATTGTCACCTCTGCAAAAGCAGGGGTTAAAACGGCCAAATAATGTCAAATAGCGTGCCGAGCCAGCCCGGCCTGGTGTACGGTGCCGCGATACCTGAATTTTTAGTAACAAGACGGAAGTCTGCGATTTGTTCGCTCTTAACTGTGTTATCAAATGCGATATCGCTCGGCCTGACTATGCCGCTTACCTCAACGATTTGTATATCACCTGCGATATTGCGGTTACGAGTCCCCATAACCACAAGGTTACGATTCGGCAAAATATCCACAACGACTACGGTGATACGATCAATAAAGCTGCGCTCGTCTTTGTAATCAGACTTGCTTTTCATCTCATTAGCGGATTTAGCCGCCATAGTGAAACCGGGTATGCCAGGCAAGATGTGGTTAATATTTAGCTTTCCATCAAACGTGGTTGACCGATCGGCCTCCTTTTTCAGGTCTCTTTTTGCCTTGTTATCGACCTTACTGGCTTCACTAATACTGATGGTCAGCACATCACCTATCTGACGAGCCACGTCGTCGGCGTATAAAGCTCTCATATTCTTGTCCCTCTTGGCCCAGATAGAACCTGCCTGTGAGCAGGCCGCTGAGCAGAGCACAAAAACCATTGAGACAAGCACTAAAATTATTCTGTTGTTCATTGTTTCTCCTTTTAAAAAATTGGTTCCACCGCTCCGTCTTCATTGACCTTGGCTAAAATTATTCGTTGTGAGTCTACGTTTCGCACTTTTATATACTCGCCGGCTCGGCCATCTTGCATAGCTTTTCCGATGGCCGTAACCAGAATGCCCGGTCTTTCAATTCGAATCACAACCGTTTGATTGCGCCCAACAACAACTGCGGGCCTCGCAGGGCCTATCATATCCGGACGAATTACAGTGTTTGCCCGCAGCTTACGCCTGGCGACAAGGCCGTAGGGTGGCCTCCAATCGGCCGGCTCCGGGGAATCTGACACGCCCTTTTCTATCTTGACATTCTTGGCACTGATGACCGTACCTGCCGGAATGTCGGCCAGCGTTACTACTCTGCGATTAGTGTATTTCAAGCGGAAAGTTACTTCACACACGCCTATCTTTTTGTCATCCGCAAGCACAGCAATCTGAACCTTAGCCTGATTTCTTGCGCTGCTTCCGGCCAAACGCGGGGACAATTTAATATCTTTGCTCACGCCGGGCAGAATTAAATCTTTGGGTATCCGTATCGGGTTCATCTGGCAAACGGAACCGGCAGGTGGGTTTTTCTTCAGAAATGAGCTTGCCAGCTCAACGAATTCGCTGCCCTTGATGATCCGCTGCTGCTGTCCTACCGTTATTTTTTCTGCACCGGTTAATGTCACTTTCGATGCGGGGATTCCATTGCAAGCCAATCTACTCAGGACGAGCGACCTGGCAACGACAATTTTCTGGCCCGGCACTGAAATCCGTCCTAAGGCGATTCCACTCGCCCTGGCTACAAGAGACTCTTTGCCTCGAATTATACTCACCTGGCCCAGCTTGATAGCATCGTCCTTAATTGTAACCTCTCTCGGCAGGTAAATCCGGAGAGCAGAATCTTTCTGTGGACCGTTGGTTTTGTCGTTCGTCGAGGCCTGGCCAAATTGAATTGACGCCAGCAGACAAGTAATTACGACAATGCTAACTGTTTTACCGCTCATAATGTTCTCTTACTTAAAATCTTGCTATTGCGATTGCCTTTCGAAGCATCTCGTCCGCTGCCCTTATTGCGCGGGAGTTTGTCTCGTATGCGCGTTGGGCCTTTATAAGGTTGACCAGCTCGGTTATCATCTGGACATTGGATTTTTCCAGAAATTTCGCCTGAATAGTGCCGAAACCACTGTCTCCGGGCGTGCCGGTCGTGGCTGTGCCGCTCGCCGCGGTCTCTGCAAACAGGTTATCTCCTTCACTCGAAAGACCTGGCGGGTTGGGAAATCGCGCCAGCTCAATATTGCCTACAACCGATGAAGTTCCCGCAGAATCAGTTACATTAACGCCTCCATCTTTTGCGATATCTACGGATTCGGCATCCGTTGGAATGCTAATGCTCGGCTGTATGGTGTATCCGGTACTGGTAACTAATTGCCCCTCGGCATTTAGTTGCAGCCCGCCATCGCGGGTATACCTTAATTCGCCGCCCGGCAAACTTACCACAAGAAAACCCTCACCTGAAACAGCTACATCGAGAGGTCGGTTGGTATTCTGAAGCTCACCGCCGCTAAAAACCTTTACTGTAGATGCAACGCGGACTCCGCTTCCTATTTCTAAACCAGCGGGAGCAGTTATACCCGAAGCCACTTCCGTACCGGATGCCCTTATCTTGACGTAAAGCAAATCCTGAAAGTCAACCGTGCTTCGCTTGAAGCCGTTGGTATTGATGTTGGCAAGGTTATTAGCGGTCACGTCAACCATCCTCTGCTGGGCCTCCATACCTGTCGCCGCAGTGGAAAATGCTTTTAACATAATATTGTTCTCCTTTGATTTTAGTTCATAGTTCGTGGTTCGTAACCACGAACACAATAATCAATAAATCAATATCGAAGATCCGTCGTCCGTGTGACGGAATCAATTTTCAGCCCATAGCTACACTTATAATACTACTGGAAATTTCCTTTTTGGCTGAGATGAACTTCATATTCGCTTCGTAGAGTCTGGACACCATTATCATATCCACTAACTCGTCGACCATCTTAACGTTGGATGCCTCCTGGTAGCCCTGTTTCACAACTATATTTTCGGCTGCAACCGGCCTTACATCCTCATCCGGCATTCGGAAGCAGCTCGCGCCGGTCGGCACGAGTTTGTTTTCGTCGTCTTTGAAATCGACAAATCTGAATTTGCCCATGGCTGTGCCGCCGGCACCGATGCTTCCATCGCTCGAGACATATAGCTGCGAAGGCCCCACATTAGCCGGTATCGTGATTGGCCCACCTTCGCCTGCTACGGTATTTCCCTCAGAATTTACTATTTGACCATTTTGGTTTAAGTGAAACATCCCGTTGCGGGTGTAACGCGGCCCTCCGGGGGTCTCTATTACAAAGAATCCCTTACCATACAGTGCAAAATCCAGTGACCGGCCTGTCCCGATAACGCTGCCCTGGGAAAAATCAAATGCTGAATTCAAATCTACGTTGCCGGGAGAGTATGTTTCTGTCCCCGCGCCCTGCGCTTCAAGCGATTTTGAAAATGCGTTGCATCTACGCTTATATCCGGCCGTACTTACGTTAGCCAGATTGTGCGTAATGATATAAAGTTCCCGCATCAACGCATCAATGCTTGGACCAACTTGAGCTATAATGTCCGACATTTTAGACTCCTTGTACAGCCGCAGGCTCCGGAGCGACTCCTTCTGCCCCCTGCTTGCTGCCGGCAGGGGCCGGAATATCCTGACCTTCAGCACCGGCTCTTACCGAAGCTGCGTTGGTAGCGCGAATCAGTTCATTAACGTCTGAGTCGCTTAAGCCCGTCAATTCAACCGCTATCGACAAACCATTTTGTATAGCTCTGGTGTGCCTGACCTCGCCAATATCTTCTACTATTTTTTCCGCCTGGGGACGCCTTACGGCGGATGTTGGCGCTTTGCCCTCCCGCACCAAAACAGCATCCTGCTCCTTTGCTTCATCCAACCTCAGCACCACCAAAACTCTGTCACCTACCTTTACCTCCAGGGTAGCTTCTATACGCAAACCAGGACCCGCCAGCTCAGTAACAACCGCAGGGACGAATTCCGGTGGCCCCCAGGTGCCGACAGAAGCCCCCTCATTGTTGCTGGCAGGGGCTTGCTCTCCGTCAGGAGTCCCTATGACTGCCTCGGAACCCTCTTTGCTGATATCACTGCTTCCGCCAACTGTTTTTGCGAATGGAAAGTGTGCAATAAAGGCCGGCTTTTTTACCGGAACACGCAAAAAACGCCGGCGATTAATGAACCGTATGTTATCACTATGATTCAAAACCAGAATGTCACCACTGTAACTAAGCACAGAAGCGTCAAACTCCCAAACCGATGCACCAAAATAATAACGCACACGCCAGAGTTCACCGAGACTACTTACCACCGGCATCCCCAATTTAACCATCAACTCCGTATCATCATTTTTTATGACGGTGGACTCAATACTGCCTGCATCAGGGGTCTTTCGGCGTGTCATATGAAGTTTTTTACCGACGCCAATCTGCCTGCTGGTCGATTTCTTCGGCTTCGTCGGCGAGCCTATTGAAGCGGGACGTCGTTTATGGAAGCCGAGTTTTTCACGCAGGGAAGACAATCCGACCTGCTGGCGCAAAATTCGTAGATTGTCCTTGGCGGCTGCTTCTTCAGCTTTTTGCTGTGTGAGTCTTTCTTCTATTATTTTGGCAGCTCCACTCTCAAAAGCACTGCCCATAGTGAAAATCGCTTCACTCCGTTTGAGCCCTGCTTTGACTGCTATATCCAGCAGAATTTGACGCTCATGCTCGCTCAAGCCCCTTCTATTAGCATACTCAACGAACAACTGCTCGGCAGCCTTTCGTTCCTGTGTCTTTCGTTGTAAGCTAACCACCAAAAACAGCACAAATAACGTAAGTAAGGTAGCGAGGCTGATTAGAATGAACCAGCGGTCGGTTATAATGCTGGTGCCAAACCAGCTTCTTGCAGCGTCCCACCGCTGCGCCGGCGTCAGTACCGGAATAATAGCGGCCAAGCTGTCCGTGATTACAGGGGTTGTTATCATTATTAAATTTCCAATCCGGCATCAATTTAGGCCCAGTACGGGCTCAATTGATGACGGACTACCTGATAAGGTTGGTCAATTCTCGCAGTATGTCATTGGCCACTCTGATGGTCCTCGCATTGGCCTGGAAGCCGTTTTGTGCCTTAATCATATTGACGAACTCCGTTGCCACATCGGCGTTGGATTTCTCCAGTGCACCGCCATGAATGGTTCCGGCACCAGCGGTCATGGCCTGGGTGGCTACCGCCTCGCCTGAGTTGGCCGAGGGAGTAAAGTACCCCCCGCCAATGCCTTCCAGAGCCGCCACGTTCTGGAATAACGCTATCTGGATGGTAGCAATGTTCTTCTTGATACCGTTAGAGAACGACCCGATGACTATCCCTTCATTATCAACCGAAACAGTGGAGAGCGTGCCTGATTCATAACCATCCTGCTCTCTTGCTACTGCCGTAGAGGTTCCGGCTAACTGTGTCAAGCCATCAAACCCCCCTACAGTACCCATCGATACGCCGATGGTTTGTTCACTCATATCTTCAAATGTTATTTTAAATTCGGCAGTATCAGGAGTTGAACCAGCTAAGCCCTTGTAAGAACCGTTGGAGTCAAACTCTATATCTTTGATGCGCCTATCGTCCATAGTTATCGTATCGATATTGCCGGTGATTGAGGTCAGTACCATGTCCCATCTATTGGCAGTACTTGTTCGAACAAACGCACCTGAGAGAGTGTGTTTACCGCCCAGAGAATCGTAAGCTGTAATACTAACGTTTTTGACTTGCTCCCCGCCGACGGTCGTCATCTCGAAATACGCCGGCACCGTCAGTGTACCGTCGCCGCTCCACGCCAGAGTTAAATCCGATTGGCTGTAGCCGCTGGTGTCATCGGTTAGTACTATTTTGCCGGCGGACAAAGAGGCGGTAACTCCGGCATCGGCTCCGGTGAAGACATTATTATTTAGATGGTCGATTAAATCTTGCAGCGTTTCACTGCCGGCCTCAGTGACATCAAAGGTTAAATCTCCAACGGAAAGACCAATGCCGTCCGGCCGATAACCATCGATAGTAATTGTCCCCGACTCACCAACACCCAACGACCCACCGGTCCCTGAGCCCCCACTGAATTGGTCGAGCTCATCGATTACATCGGTTGCGACAGCCTCGGTGTCGCTCTCGGTATATTGTTGATTGGAGGTCAGCTTTTGTATTTGTGTTATGTCAAATGTTACATCGGAACTTAGATTGCCCTGCACTGTTATTGATGATGTGGCATTTGCCTCAAGCGTTACATCGTAAGGGACATGAATATCGCTATTACCAGAAGTCTGGAAGCCATCAG
>CAZWKM010000002.1:0-33581 GCA_964634165.1 uncultured Pirellulales bacterium
CTTTAGGGTCGGGGTCGGTAATTTTCTCAAGAACTTGGCC
The DNA here is from genome assembly GCA_964634165.1 of uncultured Pirellulales bacterium. Lineage (GTDB taxonomy): Bacteria > Planctomycetota > Phycisphaerae > Sedimentisphaerales > Anaerobacaceae > JAUVYQ01. Next base: position 41 of record CAZWKM010000002.1, read on the forward strand.
GAGAATCTGTATCCGGGGATTAAGGAATCCAGCAGCGGCGATGATTGCAGCCATAACGGGATTTGAGCCTCTTTGCGCGAAATAACCAGTTGCTTTATCATATGCCAATTCTCTCCGCGATTCGCTTTCGCTCTTTTTCTCTGCATATTCATAAGCACCTTCGCGGGGCAGTTCTTCTGTAAGAGCAGAAGCATACCTGCTTCCAAGTATCCAATTTTTAATATCCAAAGGCTTGAGACCCAGTGCCACAAGCTGGCCTGGTATTTCTTCAATTTTCTCTAATGTTGATAACTTTGTCCAGTTTTTGGGGGCTATATCTTGGGCCAACATATTACCGAATGATTGAACAACTGTACGATGGCTGTCCTTCATCAACTCATCAAGCCTTTTGCTCATCAATTCCGTTGCCACTTTGCTTGCTTTTGATTTTCCGGTAATTCTATTAAGCACGCCTAGCGCCAGATTGTAGGCGGGTATGTATGCCTGAGGCCCGCCTTCTGCCAACAATTGCCCTGTCGTGATGTCGCGGGGTATGTTTCTAACACCAAACGCCGGCTTTTGCGTTTTTGTCCGTTTCCACGGGCGAGTCATTCCCATCAGCACCCTGGTGATATGCTTCGTTACATCGCCGGGTATTCTCTGCCGGGCGTACATCCTGAAAATGTACGGGTCGGGAACTTGGAAAAAGTGGCGGTTCCCATCCTCTCCCCAGAGCGAAAGAACCCGGACGGCATTTGGTTTCTTCATCCGCCATATATCGGTGTGGTTTTGACAAACTGCCACATCGTCCGGCTGAGTCGGCTCGTCGAGTTCCTCGACCTTCAACCCCGCTTGGTCGGCTTGCTGCTTGTTAAGGTAGTCAGCTATGACAACTTGCATTTCGTGTTCTGTTAGCTTGGCAACCTTTTTTGGCTCTAAACGCAAGGGTATCATTAGACGATTCAGCAACATTCGGGCATCGAGGGGCATATCCTTTCGCTTATTTGCTTCCTCGGCCATCCTCACCATAGACCACGCAAACCTGTGCCAGTAGTAACTATCAAATGCTCGGCGGGTACGGAAGCGAACCGAATCATCCAGCGTTTTTAAGGGCAATGCTGAACCAAAAGCGGAGTATATTCCGCTGCTTTTTGCGCTTGTGATTCCACCCGCACCACCCGGCTTTCCTTCGATTTGACGCTGTAAGGGCCAATAATCTTCCCACGCCTTGATGATAGTGACGAACTCCCCTGGTGTTTTCTCGCCTGCCAACAAGGGCACTAATAGCAGATGATTCATAAACTGATTGACTTCTTTGAAGTAGCCGTCCCATTCCGGGTGCGAGGACTCCTGCTCACGAATAAACTTCTCCAAATCAGCAGGCGTAAGACCTTCCGTCCGACCTGCGTACTCGTGTCCTTTCTTCTTGGCTCTTTCGAGAGAAGCCCTTGCCTGGCCGTAGGTGCAAAAATCTTCCCAGTCCTTCAATCCTACTTCGTGCTTGATGGTGTTCAGCGATTTGGGATACAATCGCATACTGTTTCCGTGTCCCGGATTCAGGTTCTCCGGCAGAGTAACCACTTCTCGCAGCAAACTTAACTCTTGCTTTGAAAACCGCTCGAAGCCCTTGCCCGTTGCTTTGACAACAATACCATCACCTTCGCCCTTGGCCCCGTTTATCGCCGCATCAAACGCCTGTGGCACTCTAAGCAAGTCATTTCTTGCTGCGTCCGTGTCCGCCGGCGTATCCTCGATGTGCTTTTTCCAGTCCCTTGCCAATTTTAATTGTGAGCGATAGTCTTTGTTTATCCAGCTTTTAGCTACCCCATACACACCGAAAACATCCAAAAAACCGAGTCGGTTCTGAGCGGCAATCGCATTAAAAGTCCGCCGATGAACCCTGTGTACTATCATTGAGTCGCCAATCGCGTTTTGCAAAAGCCCCCAAGCCATATTCGAGACTTGCTCTGGCGTATTTATGCCCTTTGGCTTGTCGTGTACCTGAGTTTGCAACTGTTCCATCACCGGCCTTGACTTCTGGAACACATAAGCCCTGTGAGCATCTCGCAGACCGGCAAGCAGTTCCGGCCTTAATTCTTTGAGTACGCTCTCAAATTGCGCCTTTAAGGCGTCTGGTATCTTGCCGGGGTCGGTGATATACAATCTGACTAACTCCGCCATACCCTCTTCCGGTGTTTGCGCTGAGGCCATTGTGTCTGGGCCAGTGAGTTCGATGAGCATTTTGCTGATATGCGCAAACCACGCTGGGTTTTCGTCTCCAATTAAAGCCGACAGAGCGTGCCCCGCCTCGTGAAAATTTAATTGCCACGTGCCGGATTTCGTTCGTATGGTATGCGGGCCTGGCTCAAAGTGGGCGGGGCTGCGCCTCGTCGTCTGCGTTTTGCCGACAAGCATCAGAGCTTTCACCTGCTCATTGACAAAATCGACTATCGAACGCAGACCAACTTTCTTTTTGCCCTTCTGTTTCGTATCGCGTCTGAGCTTGTCCAGCAAGCTCTTGCCTTTTTTCGTCTCCGGTGGTTCAGAAGAATAGGAAGCAGCGATTTCCTCGCTCTCCTCCGTTATCCTTGGCCGTGCTCCTTTGTGAATATTCAGAGCAGAAGTATCCGCCGAAGTTATGTCCCTGACAACCTTGTGGTCTCTCAAGAGCCGGCCAACAACCGATTCAGCCGCTCGCCCTATCGCAAACCATCTCCGTTTGTACCGAATAACCTCATCGAGAAAACCATAGGATTGCAAAGCCGAAGCATAGTCCCGGGTCCCGGAAGGCAGAAGTTCGATTACCTTGTCTCCGCTTATCGCAGATTCTGTGAGTTGCCAGCCGTTGTCAAGTTCAAGAACTGCTCCGTCTTTCACCAGGGCGATTGTCTCACTTGCCGTTAACTCAACCAGTTTGTTGCCTATACCTAATCGCTGTCTAATCTGCGCCACTTCTGTTGTTTTCAGACCCAACCCGACAATGCCACGTCCGTCCTTCAGAGTCGCTCGTTGAATTCGCTTATTACGCAGGCCGGAACGGCCCATAATCTTGTCGTAGATTGAGAAAATAGGCCCAGACAAAATGACAAATCGCTTTGGTCGGAAAGCGGGTGTTTTGGCGTAGGTGGTGTCCCACCACACCTTGGCCTCTCCACCCAAAACCTTCTCATATTTCTCGTGCAGTTCGTTCGTGCTTACTGCGTGCGTCTCAGCTCTGACGTTACGCAAGTGAAGAGCATTAGAAGAAGTCGCCAGTGGATTTTCGTTTTTCTGGACAGCGTAGATATGGCCACTTTTCTTATTCTTATAGAAACCTCTGGACGCAAAGCGAGTTGCTTGGTCAAAATTGATTTTGTGAACTGCTACATCGCCTTCAAGTTCATACAGCTTTGTTTGGGCGCCTGATGCTTCGTCTGTATGGACAACGGTTGGTTCACCGACCACCTTGAGATTAGTAGCGTGAATTTGCTCTACGCCGAAATCAAACGCTCCCGTCTCCTTCGCTCGCGCTATTATCTCCTGGTAATTGCCGTAGAATATCTCGAAGATTCCGTTCTGTATATCGACCGGCAAAGCCATAATACGATTAAGGAAACGGTCAACGTTCTCTGTATTTTGTCGAGCCAAATCGCCTTCTTCGTTAAGCAATCCCATTTGCTCGATTACAGCACGGCCCACTCCTTGATTCGCGTATTCCCCCATCATTATACCGTTATAGGTTGCCGTCAAAGCGGCCACGCCATACGAGTCCGTTAAGTCCTCGACGTTAAACATACTGCCGCCAAGAGCACTCCGCTCGCCTTTAGTAATCGCGCCCAGGGCAGCCAGCCGCCTCGACACAGCATTCGTAAGCCGCATTTGCCCCGCTAGGTTGAGTGTCACCGGCCTGATGATAGGAGCTGTCGCCTGAAACGACCTATGAACCCTGCCAAAAGATTGCATCTGCGTATCCGCTGACCACGATAACTGAAAGGCATAGAAAACCCTACGCTGCTGATTTTTTTTGGTCAAGTCGGCGTGCAAGCTGATGCCTGTCGAGCCAGCCCCCGAAATGATAGCTATCCGTTTCTTGCCCTGTTGGAATAATTCGGTCTCGTGTTCATTGAGTTGTGTTTGCTTAACTCCCTTGATTTTCCTGCGAACATATTTACCGTTCTCCATCCTGCGAGTACGGCCCGTGATTTCAGCCACCCTGCCGGCCCCGAAATGTTCTATCAAAGCGTCAAGTGGGTTGGTAGGCAAACTCATATCTGCTATTTGCGCCAACAGTTCTTCTTGTTTGCGGAGATTTTGCCTATTTATAACCGGATTGCCCGCACCGTCAAGAATCCGTTCTCTGCGAGTTCTGCCAGTCTGTGGGTCAGTTACTTCCTCATACTGTTCAAGCGGAAAGTGTCTTTTCACCAAATCAACAAGCATTTGCCTTGGCGAAAACTCCATCTCATCAAGCGATACACCCTCCTCCAAAGCATCATTTACTAATCGTTTCGTCACGGTTTCGTTGGTATTGTAAAGGTTGACAACGGCCGACCGGCCTTCCGACAAATCCTTTTCGATGGCCTTGACAACCGATGGTAGCTCGTACCCCATCATCAATTGCAAAAAGAACCGCTGCTGCGCAGAGTAGAAACTACTAAAATGTCCCAACGCCCTCCGACTGGCGTTTCTGTTGGCTTCCTCAAAAGCTTTGTTCAGTTCACCCCAAAAGTTCGCAATTTCATCAAATTGCTTTGTCTCGTTACCAGAGAGTCCGTATTCCAACGGTGCGTATTCCACGCCTTCGTAGCTGATAGTTCTGGCAACTACCTTGCCGAGCAGTTTGAGTTCACGCGATAACATTTCCATATTAGCCACGCCACCCTGCTGCATAGCATTGGCAAAAGCTATAAAGTTTGGAAACGCGGCCCTTTCCCCCCAAAGTCCTAACCGTTCAAGGGGGATAAGATGTCGTACTTCAGATGCACCTGTCGCGGACACATAAAGTATTCGGGCTTTCGGGAATAACCTTTGCAGTTCAATCCCCATATTACCTTGTTGCGTACCTTGCCCCGCAGTGTATCCGCCCCCTTGTGTTGTAGCGGCCGCGTTCTTCATCTTGTGGGTCTCATCAAAAGCTATCACGCCATCAAAGTCGGGGCCAAGCCAGTCGCATAATTGCTTAAATCGCTCCTTGCCTTTCGTGTAGCCCTTTGCCAGCATACCATAGGTGGTAAAGAAAACTCCCTCGTCTGCTGTTATGTTGGCGTTCTTATGAAACGGTTTCTGGTGAATCAGCTTTAAGGGTACACCGACGCCATCTTTATCTCGTTGAGCGTCCGCAACAAGCTGGTGACTGGCTGATATATGAACTGCTTTTTTCCGGCCTTGCTTCAAATTGTCAAGTATGACAGCGTAAATCTCGCGGCCTTTACCCAAACCAGTACCATCCCCTATCCAAAATCCCGCCCTTTTGCCGTCCGGCAGTATTGTCTGATGGGTTTGGCCAGCATATACGACAGCTTCTAATTGAACGTCCGACACCCTGCCTTCCGTGACGATTTCCTTTGGTAAATGATGTTTGTATGTAATATCGGGTGGCGTCACAGACGACATTACCGTGGATTCGACAATATCGGCGGGATGCAGCTGCGAACCTTTCACGGTTGCCTTCTGAACTTGATATGTGCTATAAGGCGTCCCCTCCTCCACTTCGGAGGGCGTGGTTTCTTTTACGCTTTCTTCCGATTGCGTTTCTTCAATAACGGCGTCACTGTCCAGTCCCCAATCCGAATGTTTCTGCCGAATATTTTGATATATCTTTGCCAGATAAGGCCGAAACTTCTCGTCCATCCCCTCCATTATTCGTGCAGACCAGTCCGCGAAAGACCTTATCCCCGCTTCTGCGTACATCGCTCCGAGCTTAACGCCATCAAGCAGTAGGGCAGGGTCTATACCAGAGTACAATCCTTTTTTGCCGGTGAGGGTGTCGTTGATTTTCTTTTTGAGGCGATTTATTTCGGCTTGCTTTTCAGGAGAGAGGTGCTCGGTGAGCTTTTTCTTTACTCGTCTATTACCAAGCTCGCTAACTCCGCCGCCCACAGGGGGAGTTCCTTCTGACTCAACGGCAGGGATATTTCTTCTCTGTCCACTATCCGGTCCACCAGTTGGTCGAGGTTCCCCCGGCTCTTCCACAGGTCGTACCACTCTTGGTCCGTGATTGGCACTTGTGTCGGCGGTTCCAGGTTCCCGTGTGGGTGAAGTACCACCTCCACCAGTTGCACCAACGGATTCCCCTGTCTTTGCGGCTCCCCCAACTCGGCCAGCAACTTCGCCGCCCTCGTCTTGGCTCGCTGTGCGTATCCGCTCATTTACATTCTCCTTAGATAAAGGCCCTAAAACTTTCAGAGCTTCCTGCGGCGACAGGTCTGCTCCTGTAACAATTTGGCCTTCACTTTTGGTCGCACCATCATTATCTATTATAACGATTTGGTTGCCAAAAGTTGTGCCAAATTTACCATAATCCTTGCCGGACATACCGATATTGGCCCGAACATTGTATTTTTCTTCGATTTTTCCCCACCAATCACGGAAATTGGCCCTGTCAAGGGCCATTCCTTGTCCAACAATAGCCACTAATCGCCCACCTTTTTTCAGGCGAAACAGCGCTTGCTCAACGTGCCTTGCACCGAATTTCGTTTTATGGGCTTTCACTCTCCCGCCAGTCGCCGAGAATGGAGGATTCATCACGATAACATCATACTCCTTGCCGGGTTCGAGTAGGTTATCGAGTTGCTCGGCATTAACATTGTACGCCTTGAAGCCCAGCGACTCTAAAAGACTACGCCTTCGAGCATCAATCTCGTTTGTTTCCACCCAGGCGCCCGCTAATCGCATCAGGGTAGCGATGTTGCCTGTCCCCGCACTTGGCTCGAGTGCCGACATCCCCGGCTTGATAGCGGCTGCCCTGACAGCCACATACGCTTCTGCCGGCGGCGTACTGAATTGCTGTAATTCGACTTGCATCTCATCCCGGCGATTCTGCCGTGGCATCCTGTCAGTGATAGCCAATAATTGTGCAAGAGCACTTTCCGGCCTTTTGAGGTCTATCCCTGACTCAGTGATATGTTTGTTCATCCCGGCTTCGACAGCATCGTAGGTATCACGAGCGTTGCCGGCCGCCGCTCCGTAAACTTCTCTGGCAAGAGCATTGACAACAGCATTGGTTATTTTGGTTTCAGGATTGTCCCGCAGCAACGCCGCTACCTTATTGACTACCTGCTCATACTGCTCGCTTTTGGCTTTGACGCCCTTGTTTTCCCCCTCTGCGGCGGGCTTGGCCTTCAAGCCCTTGCTTTTCGGAAAAGCGATTTCTTCTGTGCCGAACGCCATCTCGACAGCTTTCTTGACCGCATCCTCATAATCCCATTGCTCTATCCCAACCGGGCCTCGCTGACGGCGCAAGCCGCCTTTCTCGATTTGGACGTAGAAGCCATTCCCGTCGTTTTTGGCTACAACTGTGTATCGTTCCCCTTCCGATGTCGTGGCTTGCCCTGTGTTGTCCAGAGTAGTCTCGAAATTTTGCCTCGAAATCTTTACACCCTTGCTTTTCGGCGCCGCCGTTGCCTTTCTTCTGGCCAATTCCTCGACCGCCATCCTGTATGTCTCGGCCATCTCCGGCTCATCTGCCGTAACATCGGCGAGTATCTGCAAGTGCTCGGTCTCAGCATCTCTTATCTTCGCGGCAATCTCCTCTGGCCGCTCTGCTACCGCCTCGGCAAGAGAAGTCGCGCCAGCGGGCGTCTCTGGGCCTGGAATCGGCTCTGTGGCGGGCGGTTGGCCTATCTCTCTCGCTTCGGCTTCCAGCCTTGCTTTCTCATCGTCCCGTAAACGTACTTGTCCAGGCGCTTGCCCTTCAATCCCTTCCGCCGCCCCTCCCGCAGCAATTTCCTGTGCAGCTCTTTCGGCATTTTCTTTCTCCTTCAACCGTTGCTCTTCATAGGTCAAAAGTCCAAGAGGGTGAACATTCATCTCTCGGCGCCTTCGCTCCAATTCCTGTTTGGCGACAACATCACCCTGCTCGGCCTTTTCTCTCAATTCAGCAAAATCGGCCTTCTCGGCTGTCCTTTGCTGAAACATATATTCCTCTTGGACCCGCTCAATCACCCTCTCGGTTTGCATCAACTGTTCTTGATTGTTCAACGCATCCTTGAGCAATCCGGCGAACTTGCTGCGTTCCTCTGCAGACCAGCCGGCGATACCCAGTTCCTTGAGGTCTTTACGGCTCGGTTCCTTTTTCTCCGCTATCCGGGCAGAAACACCTGGCGAGAGAGCCGCTACTTGCATAGCCCCTTCCGGCGTCAGGGCGACATCCTTAAACTTCCCCTTGTCCTGAATGTCTAAGCGTCCGGGATATGCCTTGCCCTGCATTTTCGCGGCTGCTCGGTTTGCAAGGCTAACCGTCGCACCACCGCCAAAACCTACAAGCGACATTGCTCCGGCAACAACAAACTCTTGCGCCCGCTGGTCGATGAATCCTATAACACCATCCGGCCCGATTATGGGCTTGTCGTAAACCAACTTCGCAGTTACCGCTTGCCACGAACCTTGCGTAATCTCCTCTGCTCCCTCGCCAACGAAGCCGAGCAGGACGTCTTTCGTCAAAGCAGCAGCACCTCGCTTTGCGACATACTCTCCCGCTTCTTTTGTGACTTTACGGCGTAGCGCCCGCCAACCAATCTTGCCGAGCTTCAGAGCTAACGCTGTCTGTGCAAACTCAAGAATTGCAGCTACTGACCCATAAATGACTTTGGCTTGCTGGGCTTGCTCCTCGGTCGCCCCATCCTGAATTGCCTGCCGGTATGCCTCCTGCCCCTCGGCCTCGAACATAATCGCCATTGCTATCTGTGGCTGGCCTCCCGCTATAGCTACGCCACTGGCTATCATTACAGGCATTGACGGAGCAATCGCACTTGACAATTTGGTCGGGCTGGTAATTAAATCCCAGAAATTCTTAGGCTGTTCGTTTTGCCATTCCGGGTGACGTGCAATCAGGTCGTCAACTTTTTCTCCGAATTCCTCTCCGGGCAGCGTCCAGTTCATCCCCGCTGTTACATTTATCTCTTTCCTCATAGACTCAGGCGGCCCGACATACTCGAATAGGCCGGAAACGGCTTTTGCTAAGTTCAATCCCCCAATCCGCCACGCATCTATGTTGGATTTCCAAAACCCCTTCTTCGCCTTCTCTTTTGGAGTGTATGGCTCTATTTGTTGGACAAGGTCAAGCAGCGATACTCTCTGAGGCGGCTCGACTTGCTCTGCTATGTCGGCAAGAAGGCCCATTAAATGACCCCCAATTTATGCAAGGCGTTGGCGATTACCTGTTCGTTTCCACTGTCAACGATGTATTGCCATTCCGCCGCCGTCTGCGCGCCGTATTCCTTGCGTACCCAATTGGCGTCGAAGTCTCCTGCCTTAACCTGCTCGATAATATGTTTGGCACGTTCGTCCAGTTTTTTCAAATCCACCTCGGCCACAACCTCTCGCTTTGCCGGCTTGACGGTTTTGTCGGTTTCAAGTTTGCTCAGGTGGCCTCCGCCTTCACCGCCGCCCCTCCCTTGGCCTCCGCCTTCACCGCCGGCCCTCATCCTCGCATATCTACCCATTATATTTGCAACCTGAGCTTCAACGGCCGCGTAGTCCGTTATGTCAATGCCTTCCATAGTTTGCTTGAACATTGCTTTTAATGTATCAGTGTAGAGCTTGCCATACTCTGGAAAGCTAATCTCCCCCGGCAGTTCTTTGACATTGCCCTTATCATCCATAATTCCCCTTATACCGGTTACGGGGTCGGTTACTATTCGGCTATTATATATCTCTTGCGGCTTCGGTTCATCGTGATAGACCTGCGAGGGGGTAATAGAATGGAACTGCTGCTGTAACTGTCTTTCCGCTTCCTCTCCCTGCTCTGGCGTCCAATCCCCCTTCGACACCTGCTCTCGTACCCAAGCAATTGCGTCTTGAAGTTTACCCATCTTGTCTTTTTGTTGCTGAGTGTATTCCCACTTAAAATTGTCCCGTAAGATTTTCTGCTGCTGCAAGGCCGCTTCAAGGGCACGTCCGGGGGCCTCCTCATACTCTCGCATCCGAAACGCACGGTCGGCTTCCCTTCCTTCCTGCAAGCCTTTTGCTTCCTCGGTCCTCTGGTCAACGGCGCGGTTGTAGTAGCTCAGTCTCCCCTGCGCAAGTTCTTTCCGGTCAATCCTTTCCCATTCCCGCATACGCAATTGAGCGTTAAGCGCAGCCATTCGTATGGCTCTGTCGATGTCTCGCTCGCGTCTCTGGCCTCGACCCGCCGTGTATGCAACGCCGCCCATTGCTTCTGCAGACGGCGCGTGTTTGACTGTAATAGGCATTATGCGTTCCCTAATTGATTCATCAGTTGGACGTACAAGCTCTCGCTCGGATAATCATCGGTACGCCTCTCCATAAAGTCGAGCATCTCCCTGCTCATACCCGTGCTGTAACCAAGCTGTTCCCGGCGAAGTTGCTCATTCAATAAAGCCATCGACCGGGCCTGCGCCTCTGCGTTTTGGGATTGAACCGCAGGGGCGATTGTGGTCGAATACAGACCCCTGTTGACCATTGCCTGATTCGCCGCCGCCCCCGACCTCGCGTAACCTCTCTCAACATCGGCTCTGGCGGCTCCGCCAAGACCCTCTAACTGGCCCATCGCATTGCTGTATCGAGTTTCATAGCGGCCAAGAATATCCTCATAACGCTCCTCGTTTGCGGCCTTTGCCTCGTCATAGGCGGTCTGATATTCAGTCGTGAGGGTATTTTTCTTGGCTTCCATGATAGCTTGCTGGACTTGTGATAACTTCTGCTGGCTTACTGCTTGTTGATAATTGTAGAAGCGGCGGGTAGCCTGATTATCACGCCCTACGTCCCATCCACTGAGAGTTGGCGCACCTCCGTATGAACGGTTCAGTGCATCAATGTAGTCTTGGACACTGCTGTATTTTGAGTAATCTTGCGCCATTGCAATTCTCCTTACGATTTTATGATGCTAAGACATTTCGCTCGGCCCCACCATCCTTGAACAGAAGCATATACATTCCCTGCTCCCGTGGTTCTTTTTAGGGCTATGCCGACCTTATAGGTTTGAGCTACGGGTATGCCTTCGTCTTTCAAATTGATTCCGTGCTCTGTAAAAGTATCAGGGTTGCCGGAAAGCGCTGTAGAAGAGACGGGAGTGGATTCCCACACTTTTGTCCCACCTTGGTTCTTTACATACAACACAACAGAAAGTTCATTCCCGCCGCCATCTACCCACACTGCCGCATCAAAGTCCACTTCTATTGCGGGACCATCTAACGTAAACGAAGCACTATCATAATCAACGTAACTTGTGCTGGTCGTGATATGATAAAGGTCGCATTTTTCCCTGTATGCAATGACATCATCAGAATCGAGACCCACGGATTCTCCCGTGTCGTAAGAATCAAAGGACAAGTGAACTTCGTTGCCGGATATGTCGATTATTTTCCGCCACCCAGAGTTATAGCTTGTCCCGGAACCGGATTCCGTATCAGACCACGCCGGCAAAGCTGAACCCCTCCACCTGCCGTAAAGACCTGTTCCATCGAGTTTAATCTGGTATCTGGCAAGGGCTTCTGTCGTGGGTGAACCATCAAGGCCAGAGAGCTTGAGTTGCCCGGCAGTAATGTTACCCAAGTCAGCGTTTATGGCCGCAAGTGTAGAAGTCTTGATAACGCCAGCCAATACAACCTTGTGCGTAGCTGCCGGTATTGCCGCTCCTGAATTATTTACACAGACAACCCAGTTCCCGGCGGCTATGGCGGTTGCAAGGTCGTCTGTGGTCTTGAAGGTCGTTGTCGAATCATCATCGTCCCAGTAGATATAAGTGTCGGTACTGCCGTCATCGACCGCCTTAGCGACAATGTTATACGGTGTGCCTCCGAAATCCAGCGTCCCGGCAGTCCAGCCGACTTTGCCTGAGCCGGTATTGCCGATAAACGTAATGCCTGTCAAAAAGGGCACATCATCCGAAAGACCGCCGCCGTCAACGCCGTCCTGAACGTCCACAAGCGTAATAGTATCCAAAGGAGTCCCCTCCGTGCCGTCTTTGAGGGTAATGACCTTGCTGCCGTCAATATCGCCCGAATCCAGAACACCCGTATAGCCATCGCTGCCCGTTGCGTATCCGTTTGCTTCCGTCACTTCATTATTGTTTGGGTCATAGAGTTTAATCGTGCCGGAACTGAGCAGGGTATCGCTGCCACCTGCTATCTTGTGCGCCTCTATCGTAAGCGTGCCTGTACTGTTATGGATAGCCGTCCCATCGGTGGGCTTGATGTAATAGACGACCGCATCGTCGCCGTTCTCGCCGGGCAGCCCGCGAATCGCTATCGGATTACTCCACGTCCCCTGCGTGTCTAACAAAGCTGTTTTGGTGCTCATCCAGTTATCGCCGGTAGCGAAGGTTCTATGCCAACCGCCCGTTGTTCCGTCACCTGTGGGATTAGACGGTGTAGAGTCGAGGTCGGATGCGTGGTATGTTATAAAGACGTTCAGACCGTCATCGCCATCGGCCCCATCTACCGCCGCTTGGAGCTTTTGCATCCACTGCCGTATCCTGATTAGGTCGTTTTCTGTTGACATTATTTTGCTCTACCCGCAGGCAAGATGTTCACAAGCACCCGTTCCAGTCCCCACGTCTCATCTGCTGTGTTATTACCGAGCCGTATTCCAAGAAATATCCCCTTCGCTCTGCGCCTTAGCCGATTGTGTTTGCCCGGCCCCGTTATCGTGCCGTCAAACAAAGCTCTGGTATTTATTGCAACAGGGTTTCCCTTGTAGTTTGAGTCTACACCCGGCTGGTATTTTCCAATACATAAAGCCGTTGTACTCAGCCAACCATCGAGATAGCTTCCCTTCGATGGGCCAAGGTTGTATGTTCCAGCCGTACTCGACCACGAAATATAATAATCGTGTGTCGAATTGTGCCAACATCGGTGTCCATCATACTCATCAGTCTCGATGTAAACGCCCGTTGCATCCGGGTCTGAGTCGCCGAGCACTATTATTCTGTCGCCCAGTTCTCCCCAATCCACCATTTCCATTATCTCCTCAGCGGTTTCGGCCACGAAGATTTCATAGTCAATATCGTCCGAATCAGGAATAGAACCGCCGGCCCCTCCGCCCGCCGAAACAACAGACAAAGAGTTTGTCTTGCCGTTATAGTCGTGGTCTTTCCCTATCATCACCGGGCCTAACAGGACGAAGCTATCTATTGCCTCGCTCGTCGGCGAAGCAATCGTGCCGGTGTCATCGCTTTTAGCCGAATTGTCCATCACCCTGATATGGCCATCGTAACACCCCAACAATAACTGTCTGTTGACGGGGTCATCGGCGTTGTAGAAGTGAGAACACATCACGCCGTCTTCTTCTGGGTAACTCTCCGGGAAGAACCCTTGGGACTGCAAATCATACCAGTAGTTAGCGTTTGTCCCTGTCTCGATGTCCGTAACACATATCTGTATCCCGTATTTGTTCGGGTCAAAGGCCAGCGTAATACGCTGCGTTTCAGGATTCAAGTTAAGGTCTGAGATGAAGTTCGGGATGACATCACTCGTTAGCGGCTCTGGTTGCGAGAGTCCTCCTTGTATTCTGTAAAGGCCCTTCAAGTCGAGAACATAGAGGTTGCTCTTGTCGTCCCACGTCCAGGCGTCCGGCGAGATTATGCCCACCTTCTCATTGAACATATCCAAACTACCTTCTGACGCCGCATCCCCTCTAAGCAAATATATCGAGCCAATCGAGCCGTATATCAGGAAGTCATCGCTGTAGGGTATCTGAGCAGTAATAATATCCCCGACCTTGCCTGCATCTGCGTCCGTACCTGCAACTGGTGATTGGGCGTCGTCGGCGGCGTATTTCCAGTCATAGGGGTTTGCTTGTCTCGAATGATACCACTGGTGCGGGTCCGCAGAATTGCCGGTTACCGCCCCCCTCCCTCGGTAATTGCAACCCATTGTCAATCTTGCAGGCATTTCGCCGAATTCATCCTCGCCTGTAACGTCTTCATATACTCCCCAGTCGTAGTGATGGGGCGTTGTCGGCTCGACTACGTCTGTCGGATAAAGCGTTGTGGGCCTCAAGGTATCCCCGGAAAGAGTGTCTTGCCTGAGAGCGGAACCTGTCTGCGATGAAGTATATGTTGCTGTTACATTGAATTTGTCACCATCCACCGAGTTGATTTCGTATGTATCATTGTAATCGGTAGTTCCCGAAATTATTACTGTATCGCCTGTAGAGAATATATGCCCAGCCGCCGTAACATCGATAGTACCCTCTCCACCATCCGCTATGGCTGTAATAGTGGCAAGCGGGGTGGTGAATGTGCCCGAAATAACCCTGCCGTAGATTACCGTGTCAATACCCTTGGCAACGTAATCCACAATCATCTGCGCGCCGGAATTAAGTTGCGAGATAGTGTATCCCCGTCTCGGCGGGGCGGTCATACTGCCGGAAAGCGTGAGCTTCGTGTTGACAAAATCGACCACCTTCTTAATCGCATCGTTGACGATATAGACCTTCTGCTGCAATTCAAACATCTGCAATGGAGAGCTGGTGTCCAAGGTCAGGCCGGAAAGCTCCACAAGTTTCGGCGGAGAGTCGTCATTCTCATACCAGAAGGCATCGTCCGCTGCCGCACAAAGTCTCTTTCTGTAGTTTTTCGCATCAGGCAAGGCGTCATTTTCTGATATGACCGTGAAAGACCACAAGGCGCTGTCAACATCATCCTCTCCTTCCTTGACTGCGGTAATCAGCCAGAAATACTCCGCTCCGTAGGCAAGCGATATGCGGGGGTCGTATGCCTTCTCATACACAATGCCGCGATAGACGTTGGTGTTCTTGTCGGTAACTTCGGTTTCGTTCGTACCGAAATAGACCTTGTAGTAATCGCTTTCGATACTGTCCGCCCACGACAACGTTGCGCTGTTGGCGACATTGGTAGCGTCATCGGCAGGACTCGGCGTTGACAAACTCATTAAGACACCTCCACTGTCGTCACGGAACAAATAGCCACAACAGGCCCATTACCGCCGCCTATCTGCTGATTATATGCCTTGGCAAAGCCCGGGCGCTGTCCTCCTCTGGCCCTGTATTCAAGTACATCTCTCGGGCGCACATTGTTCATACGCGGAGACGTAAATCGCGGCTGGGTGGTAGCCGCAAAGTTCGTATTTTTGCCCACCATTGGGAACTGGAGTTTCATCTCGTCTCCTTATATGTCTATTGGCAGACCTAAAAGAGCCGAACCCGTCCAGCGTACCCTCTTGCCCAATTTCACTTCATCGGTATCCGCCGGCGAAGCGGCATCATAAAACAGCAGGTCGTATTCGCCGGCAGGCAGAGCGGCAGGGATTGTCACCGGGATACCGCCGATATAACTGTTCTTCGTCAGGGCAATGTCGGTATCCCCCCAGGTTGGAGCAGCAGCTAATCCCTCATTCGTTACATCCCAAACATTCCCGTCACAAATCCTCACTAATCGGGCGTAAGGATTCGTCAAACTGCGATACACTATAAGGTGATACATATTAACCTCCATCAGTAAAGAGAATTGCCGCTTCCCGTTCCCGCCTCACTTGCGGAAATATCGTTAAGGTCATCAAGCGTATTTTTCGTGCCGGCAATGCCGCCGACATTGCCGGTTACACTTGCCGCAACGGGACTTGCCGTGTCAAGGTCAAATGCGTGTTCGGCGGAGGCGTGTCCGTAGGTTTCGATAATGAGGCATTGGTCTTCAAATACCTTTGTCTCGCTCTGGTCAACTATGCTTAGAATGATTTTGGCGGCTTGCATTTCCGCTACCGAAAGGGTGAGCTTGTACATCCCTTGCCCGATTTCGTCTATATCGACATCAGTCGTATTGTTCGCAGCTCCTCCATCTTTCGATATTTTTATATCCCCCGCTGCCGTAGTCGCTCCAGTTACGAAATCTAATGTCCCTCTCTCGACTAACGGGAAAACGATTGTTGTCGATACGCCGTATTTTCGTAGAATCATCGTACTACTCCTCGTACTACTCCTCGTAAGACGCCCTTGTCTAATCCCTTACTGAACGTTTCCGGGTCTTGGCCGCAAAAGTCCACTTCGTATATTCTAAGATTCTGATTCATTACTTGATTGGTAAGCCGAATCTTCGTTACGGTCTGGGCGGTGAAAGTAATTTTCACCCAAACATTCTCAGAAAGAACACCGTCCCATATCTCCGTCCAGGACAAACCGTCATAGATTTCAATCTTTACATCCGGCCCATCACCTTCGGCATAATTATCTTCACAGTAAATCCGCATCGCCTCTGAGTCGCTGGTGAAAGCTGCCGGAGCCAACAGGGTTACGGGGTAGGGGTCATTGAAACCAATGCCGCCGTAATTTTCTATGTCATCATCGTACATATTCGCTATGTTTGACCAGTTCGTCCCGTCCTCGTATCCCACGGGGCTTACCCAAATAGCGTGAAATTGAGCTTCGTAAAATTGGAAATTATAACCGGCCCCGCCATAGCTAATTCCAATTTTCTCTATATCAACGGGCATAGATGAACCAACGCTAAATTCGTGCCAAACCATACCGGTCAACGAACCCTCGTGTAAAGTATGCCATTCGCTGTTCCAATAAACTTCTACCATACATTCGCTCACGTCACCGCCGTTATTAGCAACCATAACCCTGATATGCGTCCCGTATCTCTGGCCGGCCTGCCCCGTAATCTCTAAACGCTCTCCCGCATAGCTTTCATCCACAGTCGCGCATGTGCCATCATTGCCATCGTAAGCATTGGCAGTATTAACCCAATGAGCGGCCCCATTGTCGCTCGCACCCTTGACGTATGTTCGTTCAAATGGCATATCAGTAAATCCGATTCATTGCTCTTTTCATCTCCTTTTTTACCGCATCCATATGCCCGACGCCGCCGTGTGCGATTGTGCCAGAAGATGTGTCGTATGCACAACCGTTGACAACCAATCGACCGGCACTTTGATACAAGTCATACGGACCAAGAGAAGGCGTGCCAGCCGCCAAAGTTCTTATAACACAATTATTCAGAACAACATTAGAATCTGCATTTGCTACATAAACTCCCAAAACGTAATCCTCTGCTAAAGCACCTGCAGATACATACACAACACAATTATTATAGGTAACATAACAAGCCGCTTGATGATACAGCCCATAAGCACTTACACCAGCAGCGTTACGCGGGATTACATAGAACTGGCAGTTATCGAACACGCCGTTATCGCATTGATAAATCGCCCGGTAATCTGTAGATGTTGCGTGCTCTCCGGTCGAGTAAAAAATTGTATTCTCACAGACAAGCCGTTCGACTCCAGTGAAATTCGCCGCATCATATTGTCCTCGAATCCTACAATTAGAAATAAAGATGTCATCTGAACCATCAGCAGCGAGTTTAATACCATCCATATTGCCGTAGATGTCACAATCCTCGATAACGATATTCGTGCGGGCAACCGCTGTGCCATCAATCCCGTATTTGTCCGCCCCAATCGCCTCTATCGACAAGTTCTTAACGACACAATTAGAACCGATGTCGATACCATCGGCAGCGGCGGGTACGATTTTCGAGCCGCTCCGCGAAGTGCCTATCAAGGTCAGGGCCTTGGCGGATATATCGACATTCTCAGCGTAATCGCCCGGCCAAATGATAATCGTATCGCCCGCGGCGGCGGCTGTTACAGCCGCACCTATCGTCAATTTCGCATCGGCGGCAAGGGCAATCGGATATTGCTGTGCGTGCCCGCCGTTGGCATCGTCTCCGGTTTTCGCTACGTGCCATACGTGCGCAGAGTCAAAAAGATTCATTATGTTTCCCCGTTATATGTAACCAAAAATGTTTGAGGGTGTCGTCTCAATCCGCTATCCCTGTCGGCATTGTCCGAATTATCACCGTTGTACCCAAGAAACTCCGCCTGATACGCTCTTTTGTCAAGGGCTATACTTGCCGTCAATCGCTCCATAAAGTAATCGTGTTTCGGCCCTTTCTTCTCATCCTCTTGCAATTCGGCTACCGCAAGGCAACTCGCCTCGATGGTTTCCGCGTGCACCGCCCCGCCGTATGGGTACTTGATTGAATCAGTCAACGCATCGGGCAGGATATTCATCCTGAACTTCAGCACATACTCAACGCTCGGTATCGGGAAGAGCATAATCTCGAAACGCTGCCCTGTGGCAGTACCGGCACATTCTTTTGGCCTTACAGCAGCAAAATAGGGATACGTCCTTGCTTTTTGGCTATTGCGAAGACTGCGAATCTTGCCTTCCCCTACTATCACGATGTCCGGTTTGTTCCTGGATTCGTATGTTATAACGCCTTCAATCCCGCCGAAATCTTCATCGAGGTCATAGTTACCATTATGGCCGAGGGTATAGGAGGCGCCTGCATCGACATCATCGCCGACCACCGTAAGCTCCGTATCGCCATCTCGCGAGCTTATGGTGTATTCGGTTGTGCCTATGGTAAGTGTGCCGTTTGTTTTCGCCCACGTTGGCCAAGTGCCGTCCGAAAGCGTACAGGTTCCAGATGATACCTCTACTGTCCCGGTCGAATATGTCGCCACTGTCGTCAAGGTCGCTATCGGTTTCAGGAAGCTCCACTCGTGCGGCATTTCCCTATCATAGACCTTTGGCGGGTAATAGAATTGCCTCAGTCCCCGCTTGATAATCATAGTGATAACCGCCGCCTGGTGCGTAGTCCATTTGGCAGAATCCAGGCCGTGACCCAGGTAGTGAGCCACGGCCTTCTGTAAATCGCTATATTGAGAAGAAAGCGTTGATTCTGTCATTACTCAACCTCGATTTCGTCTCGCGTAACCAGAATTGCTCCGTCTCGGCCATCAACCTCGACTTGGTATTTGACCGTGGAGCCGTCCGATTGCTGTCCCACGACCTTGCCCTTCAATATCTCATCACCTTGGAAGACTTCCACCTGCATCCCTGGGGTGATTTCCTCCTCGCCGATGTCCACCGTCTTTTCGACTTCATCCTTTGGTGACGGTTCCTCTGCTTCCGGCGCCGGCAAATCCGGTTTCTCCTCCTCCTGTTCATCCGCTGGTATTTCCGAAGACTCTTCATCTTCCGCTGGCTTCTCCGGTTTCTTTGACACATAGTCTTGGTAATCGAGCACCATCCCCGCCAAGCAAACGATAGTCAACCTGCCGTCCACCTTATCAACCAACCGCTTGATTCTGAAATACTGCTCGACAACACTGTCCGGCACTTTTTCAACGCCCAACATCCGGCAGAACATATCCTTGTGGACATCCGTCATTCTTTCTGACATTTCCATAATACACCTCTCTGTAAAGGTTTTGCTGAAAAAAGCTCCACAGCAGAGCTTTTATTTATGCAGCAGCTACAGTGACTAAGTTGAAGTCACAAGAAGTCAATGTCCCCTCGTTGACATACAACGCGTCACCGTCGCCGCCGTCCGTATGCTGAAACAGACAGCCAATTGCATACCCGGACTCCTCATCGGAGGGCACGGTCGGCCCCCACGCTCTGAGTATGCCGACACCGGGTACATATTCCGTCCTGTCTCGGCCAAACTTTACATCTCCACTTCCCATTATATTTCCCTTTCGCTATTGTTGCGGAAGCCCGGCGAACCGGGACTTCCGCAACAAAACCCAAGCCGATTTCAATTTATGCTAACGCAACGCCCGTGTCGGACACTCCGGTAACCTGCCAGCACCCAGTAGATGCCGGACCAAACTGATGCCATACCATAGTTGCCCACTCGCCAGCGGTGCACATCTCGATTGTCGAGAGAAGCCCTCCAGCTATTGCGGCCCCGGACAGCGTATAACCACTGGTGATGTCCCACAGCATCTCTTTTGTGGTCAACCCGCCGAGCATATAGAAGCCTTTTCGCTGTCCATCCACCGTGCCGTCCGCAACAACCGCATCATCATCGGCTGCCATTGTGAGGCCGCCGAGGACAATCGATGTGCCTGATGTCATAGGACTGTCTGTAGCTGCTGTCTCCGGCAGGAAGTAGTCGCAAAGACCGGATTCCTCACCGTCGCAAAGATATGCCAGCTTGAGCAGGTCTTTCTTCACGAGACTTATTGTCAATGCACCGTCTCCCGTATCGCCTACGACAGTGTATGTGGTCGCTCCCGTTGCCTGATACACGGGATAAATGCCGGAAGGACATCTCTCCGTCGTGGAATCAGCAGCAGTAGCGCCGCCCCAGACGATTGCTTCGTAGCCGCTTGCGTCAACCGCTTCATCGACATAGCCGAGGTCTGTACCAGGTGTACCTGCCGCGCCCGTAATAGTGGTAAGCCCTGTCCCAGAGTCATAAACCGATGTTCCCACACCGGTTAATTCCTGGTCGGCAATATCACCTGCTGCCGCTGGCGTTACCGTTTCCAACGGAATTGCCGAACCCCTGCCTTTGAATCCGCCATATCCGAAAACGCCGGCAATGCCAGTACCAACAGCGCAGGTTATTAAACCTGTATTGATGGTAGAAGCTACCTTCTGAGCGACCATCGCGCAACCACCCGGAAGAGCAAGCTCCACCAACTGATAGCCGGACGCTCTGGCCGGATAGTCCTGAGTCAAAACGCCTGCGAAGGCGCTGTTGTTGGTAAGACTGGGTTTCTCGACCGTCTTGAGGCCGCGAGCACCGAATGGGTCGGTAGCCTTCTCGCCTGTTTCGGTAGTCAGATAGTCCAGGTCAAAGCACATACCGTAACCCTTTTTTAGGGCCGTCGTGCCGCGATAGACGAACAGTGCCTTGCGAGCGTAAGCCTGCTTCATATACTGTGTCAAGTTTGTCATACTCATGATTTTCACTCCATTTCTTTTAGGTATTTTCCTAAAACTTCAGTTACTTACTGATGACCCAGTTGTTGCGCCGGTTCGAGCATATCGTCTGGTGTTTGTGGTCGAGATGTGCAACGAACACTCTATGCTGATTCGGTGCTTTGGCGAAATCGCCGAGTCGCATATTGTCGCCCTGCTTGGTGAGAGCGTGGAAAGTCATCATATCCAAGCCGTATACCGGGTCGCTCGTGTCACTGTCAAGCGATTCGGCATAGATGATTGGCTTTCTCTTGAAGACAATCTCGCCATCCGAATCTCTTTTCAAGCCCGTACCCGCCGTGTAAGGTGCAAGGTCTCTGCCGAGATTCTCATTCTGGGCCTCGCCGATGTTCTCGAAGCCTTCGAGAGTATCCTCATTGCAGAGAATGATACGCCTGTCGCTTGAATCGCCCTCGAACTGCTTCATTTTCTTCGGAGACTTCCACTGGGTTCTCCGGTGCGCCCGGCGCATCTTCGTGATGAGGTCGGCCTTGCTGATGGCGGCGTAAGTGTCGGTGTAGTTCTTGAACTGCGGCACATTCGTCAAGTTGATATTGGCGATTCTGGTGAACCCTATTGGATACCCGCCGTAGTGGCCTGTCTGCGCGTTCTTCACAATCCAGTATTTCAGGCCCCAAGGTGACAAGTCGTCCTCGGCGTTCGGAAGCTCAAAGAACTTCTCTTCCATCGTCTCTGCCATACGAAGATACATTGCTCTTCGCCGTGGCAGGATGACATTGTTGATGCGCTCTTCCCCCCTGTTATCCAGAATCTCCGACCTTGTATAGGCCAAAGAATCCGTACAGAGAGTGAAAAACAGTCTCATCTTCTTCAGGTGGTCAATGACCACAATGACGTCTTCATCATATTCGCCGACGAAACGCGAACGTCCCCCGTGCTCGACCATCAGAGTCTCTTCAATCCCAACACCGCCTTTTTTGACGAGCAACCCGCCTCGCTGCGTCAGGAAATAAGGGACAACGATGTAGTCGTGCAATTCCTGCGAAAGGTCTATAAACTTTCCGCGAGGAATGGTGTTGTAGGTAGTCGTCAGCAAATCACTTATGTCTTTGTCTGTGATTGGCATAATTCTTTCCTTTCTTTCTATAGAACAGAAAGGCTTTACTTATCAATCTTTGCGTCAAAGTCTTTTTGAGCCTGTAATGCCTTATCTGTTCCTGCTGAAGCAGAGCCGCGAGAACCTCGACCGACAGTTTGCGAAGCTCGCTGTTTGAGCTTTGCTGCGGTCTCGGCGTTCGCCGCCCGCTTCACTTCGTCACCAAAAGTGTTATTTATTGCTCTCTCAAAGACCTTCTTCTTCGAAGGCAGCGCTTTGCCGGTTTTCTGATAACCGGCTACGATGGCAGCCATCTCACTATCAACTGCGGCCCTGTTTTTGAACTGCTTGCTATCCTTTGAAATGTCTCCAAATTTGCCTTTGCCGAGGACGTCTTTGAATTCCTCACCCAATCCATTGAACTGGTCGTCAAGCCAAGAAGTATGTTCTCCGATGCTTCTTTCCTCGCTGTCTTTTTGAAAAGCGAGCTTGTCGGCTTCGAGTTTGTTTATTCTCGATACCAACGAATTGCCCATCTTGTTGATAGAATCTACGAGGGCATCATCGTACTCATCCTTGGATAATCCGCAGTCGAAAGGTTTTTCTCCGCCGGTTTCTTTATCGCCCGCAGCATCCTTTTTGTCCGCAGTGTCTCCTGGTTCTGTGGATTGAGCCGCCTCGAAAATGCCCAGGGCCGCTTCGAGGTCTTTGGGGTCACTGAAGGACTTGGCCTGCGCTAATGTCAGACCAGCCTTCGCAGCACGCTCAAGAAGGTTCGTATCAAAGACTTTGTCATCTTCCTGAGTGCCTTTTTCGCCGGCTTTCTCTTCGGCTTCTTTTTCGGCCTTCTCTTTAGCTTCGGCGGCCTTTGCATCTTGTTCAGCTTTCGCCTTAGCTTCGATTTCGGCCTTTTCATCGGCGGTATCTGTTTCTTCGCCGTTAGGTTCTTCCTCGACTTTCTTGTCGAATTCGCTATTCGCATCGAGCACCTGCTGCGAAATCTGAGGTTCTTGTTGCTCTTTCTGTTCGACCTCCTTCTGTTTCTGGTCGGTTGTCTGCTCAGTCTGCTTTTGGGTCTCGGTTTTTTCGTCCGGTTCGGTTTTTGTTTCAGTTGTCATTTTGGTACTCCTTTAGGTTTTGTTGTTATCGATTTGCAGGAACAGGGTCACTGTATCCTGCGCTCCGGTCGTAAAGGCCGTGTGCTTCACAGTATTTCCTGCGATGTTTCGCGCTGGTAAAAACAGGGTCGCCGTCCGGCGTATAGTCTGTTGGCACGTTATGCTCCCGGTCGAACTTTCTGGATTCGGGTATTTCCTCCGGGGCAATACCGGCTGCGTAAGAAGCCATCGGCCAAGTATCGCAGCGATGCCTGCCTCCCATCTCCGCCTGATAATCTCTCTGCATAACAAAGCCGTCTATGTCGCACAATTCGGGCCGTTTGTATTCGGACATCGGCTTAGAGACTTCCTTTTTCGCTCCACAGGATGGACATTTATAACAATAAATCATCTTCTTATCTCACATACTGAAGTAGCCAACCGATAATCAATGTCAGTATGGCGAAAATAACCGTGGCATAGTTTGGTAACCGGCTGCGGATTTTCTCCATAAGCTCAAAAATGGTTACAATGTCCTCTTTGTTCCTTTTGGTGCTTTCCGTGTTCGCTTTCATTTGCACCATACAGTCGGTATGTTCCTTGCAATGTTCCATAATTCTTTATCCCGTAGCTCTCATAAGAGAAGACATTTCGCTGTTTTGCGGCTTGCCGCCGAACAGGGCCTGTTGGAGTATTTGCGATTTTCCCTGATTCGTTGCGCCCGGCCTGTTTACTCTTTCATATCTCCGCGTAGTGACGGGAGCTTTCTGTGGCATCTGTCCGACAGGTTGTCCCTCACGCGAGGAATCGGCGTAGATGAGGATGTCGTTGAGTTCCGGCAGGTTCCCCAACTTGGCTATGTTTCGGAAAAGGGCTTCCATGTCGATTGTCACGCCCTGCGCCTGCATTAAAGGAATTAAAGGTGTAACAAATTCGGCAAAAACAGTTCTAAGTCCCAGCAGCTTGGACTCCGGTGTCTGGTGTTGCATCGAGTAGGGTTCAATCAGGATGTTGTACTGAAGGAAATCGTCCTCCCTTTGCTCCGGCCCAAACGGCACTGTTATCACAACGTCCTCGTATCCCTTGACGCGCTTCGTTACGGGTAGGTTTATGTAGGGGTCGTTCCACAAGTAACTCGAAAGGTCTTCTACCACTCCCTGGGTAAAACTGAATGTTTCCTTCTGCATCTTCTGTATTCGCATCGATGCTGAAGCACTGAGGAGCCTGTCCTGGCCCAATGTCTCCGATTGCGGGCCTAACCCGCCGAGCATATCGAGATTGCCGGCCATATAGCTGAACAGGTCTTTAACTCCGAGGAAAAAGGCCAGAGTCTCCTGCGATATTCCCCCATAGCGATGTTCCTGGGCGGAAGCAGGGTTGTCCATAGAGACAGCTTCGCCGTCATTGGCGTCAATGACATGCCTGCCGTCTTTGCCGCTGCCCGTTTGAACGCCGAGGATTGTTTTTTCCCGCTCTGCCTGCCTGCCAAGTTTTCTGAAAAGTGCATTGGTGAGTTCGTGAAGGTCTTGCCAGAGCATAGCCGGGGCAAGCGGCATTGTGTTGTTCTCGATTTTGGAAAATCCGAGTTCGTGATACGGGCCTCGCTCCGGGCCGGCCCACTCGATTATATTCAACACGTCCCCGATAGGGTCGGTGTCGTCGTCAGAAGCCTGACATTGTAGAATTAGCTTTTGCTTAGGTAGCCACAGGTCGAGACACCGTATCGTTGCTCGGAATTCTTGTCTTTGGGTTGCCTGCCCCTCTGAAACACTATGGTCTTTTTCGATAGGAGGCTGTTCGTCTTGCGGAATCAGTTTATTGTGCACTTTTTCGGGGAATATCTGGAGTGCTTCATCTATGGTAGGATAATAGAAATTGCCTTTATACTGGGCATTCTCCATCTTGTCCACCGTCATATCGTGTACCCAGTCATCCAGTGATATGTGGTCGGCAAACGGCTGTCCGCTGTCGTGGAGTACCCCTCCCACTTCGACTTGCGTCCGATTCAGGCCAACCTTGACTGTTCCCATCGAGAACATCGCACCAATCACTGCTAGTTCAAGTGTACCCCCGAGGTCTATTTCCTGAATTAGGTGATTGACTGCCAGTTCAAAGCGATTGCTTATTTCTTTGAGTTTTTTGTACTTGGTGGTGACAGATACTGCTGGGGCTTTGGCGACAAGACGCTGCAAATAGATATTCATCGCCAATTCGATGAGGTCAACCGGGACTTTGTCGCTTGCTCCGTTTGAGTAATGACTTCCTACGTATTGGCGAATCAGTTGCATCCGGTTACCGCGGAAGGTCTTTAGAACCTTCCTGCTGTAGCCAACCGCCTTGGAAAGCTGAGCAACGTTTTGTGCGTTTTTTGGATTAAAACCCATCTTTTCCGCCGGTGGGCAAAAGAAATAGACAAGCCAGTGAGTCAGCACTGACTTGCCTATTCTTTTCTTACGTTGACGTCAGACCAGCCAAAGTCCTTGGTCAAGCCCAGTTTTAACAAAGAACAATTAACGAAAGTCTCATCGGCTTTTTCCGAAACCTTCCATACCGAAACTGTCAGCCATCTTTTTGCGCATCATCCAAACCATCGTTCACCTCCAGCAATTCTTTCTTCAATCGGCTAATCGTTTTCTCCATATCGTTCAGGTTGCCCATAGCTATAAGTATCTGCCGATGCAACTCCTGAATCCTTTCCGTGTCTGTTTGCTCAATACACATTTTTTCACCACAATTTTGTCTCCTTGAGCTTTTGTTCGTATTCTCTACGTCGAGCGGCATAGCAATTTTCGGGTACCGTTTCGCTCACTTCGGGTTGGATATTGCCCAAAAGCTCAAGGGCTTTATTCGCAAGCGCATCGGCAATTACTCTGTCCCCGTGATTGTCCCCTGCCCCGGATGGGTCAACTGAGTTTGCCGCCGCGCTGTGTTCGATACTATTGCGAGTCGTGAAGATATAAGAAAGACATTCCTGATTAGCTTCGCTACTGCGCTGAATGAACGTCCTTCCTTTCAATGCCCGGCGATACGCTCCCAAAACGGATTTCTTCTCCTCTGTATTGAGAAAACAGCCCGGTATGTCGGATACTTTTTTGGCAAGCGTCTTTTCGTTGCGGCGATAGTAGATATTCCTATAACCCAATTTGATTACCGTGTCTCCGAAGATTCTACCCATCCCGGCTCCGTCCCAAATCATATATGCACTATTGAAATACTTGCACAAAGCAATGCACAGTTTTGCATATGCCTCTGGCATTATCCACGGGTTGGCGTACTCTGCTATCTTCTCTCCCGTCTTCAGATTGACAAACGTGGCAGCCGAGTTGCTTGCGCCCGTGCCGGCAGAAATGTCTGCACCGCACCCGACCGACAAGTCCTCTGGAAAATGACCATAAGCATCTGGATTTATCCATAATCTCAAATGGCCGTTCTCGCCCGACACAAAATCTAACGGGTCAAGCGTGTCTTCATCGTATTCGAGAACTCCCTCTGAGTAGGGCGGCCTCACGTTTTCCTTCTCGATTGCCTGAATCATATCCCCGTCAAAATACTGAAAGTCCGAGGCGAACGGGTCCATATCAAGCTCTTGCGCTATCTCCATCGGGTGAACCGCTCGGTCACATTCGTTATCGTACCAGGGCGAACGCAACTTGCCGTCAAGTCTGAACGGGTACTCTTCCGGAAACACATAGCGAATCCCATTGACGACTACCGTCCCCTTGAAGTCCTTGTCGTGAATGACAAGTTTGTTCTCCCGGGAATAGTACAACCCTCTCGATTTGAGCGGGTGCAGCGACCAATGCAGTACCAACTTGCGAATCTTGCCTAAGCTCAACCGATAAAAGGCCGTCCCCGCCCCCTGGTGAGTCGAGTTAAACAGACGGCAGTGGGTCACGTCTCGCGTAGCCCGCAGCATACCGTCGCCGTCAGGAACCGCCGCAAATTCGTCCGGCAACATCGCAGTACAACGACCGCCTCTGGCCGCATCGCTGGTCGTTGTACATCCGCCAATAGTCGAACCGTTATCCAAATTGACCAAATTCAAGTGTACTTTGTTGTATCGAGGCTGCAAAAACTTCGGCAAGTGCTCTATCAAAAACATCGCCTTCCAAAACAACGCATCCGGGTCATCACTCTTGTCAACCAGATTTTCATTACGAGAAATCATCCTGAATGCTGTGTATGGGCGAAAAAGCCAGAACCAAACGAACACCGAAAGGTACATCCACGAGGCCCCCATATCCCTTGAC
This sequence comes from uncultured Pirellulales bacterium, assembly GCA_964634165.1. Classification (GTDB taxonomy): domain Bacteria; phylum Planctomycetota; class Phycisphaerae; order Sedimentisphaerales; family Anaerobacaceae; genus JAUVYQ01. The sequence goes on from CAZWKM010000002.1 coordinate 27,328, forward strand.
TTCTCCGTCAACTCATCGAAACCAATCTCTATTGCGTCTCGTATCTCGTCAAAAGACACGTCCTGATACAGGTAAGTGATGAAGGGGATAACAGTCGATGCCGGCGTGAGTCGTGGGTCATACGTCATCGCAAACGTATTGATGAAAAACAAAAGGTCTCGCGAGCACATCCTCCATAATTGCTCCTGAACCTCTTTGTTGCCCGCCGCCTCGCGAATACATTTCGACCTGAACCTGATATTGCCCGCAAGCGTCTTATACCCCGGCCACTCTCGGCAGCAACGGTCATAAAACGGATACCGGCTCCGCAGCTTCTTCGCTCTGGTCGAGTATTCGGTCAAGCAAGTCAAGATTTGCTCTACCGTCATCATTGAACTTTGTTAGATTCTCCACCTGTGATTTGCTTGGTATGATTCGAGGATAAACCTTCGTGAAAAAATCCACCTTGTTGTCATTGCTGTTCTGGATAAACTTCAAATGGGCATACGCGCCCGCACTCGGCGCATCCGCCGGCTTCACATCCCGTATCGCTATGTTGTTGTATATCCACGTCAAGTCCCGTATCGGGTCAATCTCGACATCTTCCCCAAACTCCGACCGGTCCCGCAAAAAAGCATCTTCAGCCTTCGCCGCCCGCTCCTTTTCCTCCTTCACCCCCGGCGGCTCCGGTAACGATATGGGCTCACCCTTCGACTTCCGTAGCAAATATGTGTCTATCCGCTTCTCCGCTATCCGTGTAGCAAGCCTATGGTCAATATAGCCCGTGTCATCCGTACACTCCACCCTGTAATATGACCGCAATCGCGTAAACGCCGTCCACACCTCCTGCTCACGATACGTCCGCTTCTTTATGTCGTATCCGTAATCCCGCGCAGCGATAAACTTCCCTACTCCACGGTCTGTTAAATCCTGTTCCGTCAAATCTGCCATACTAAAAGTAATCGGCCAATTCAAAAATCTCCTCTATCGTCCGCAACACTGCCAGTATCAAGCAAAGCAAACCAATCCGTCACTTCTCGTCACTTCTCGTCACTTTCCGTGACTTACCGGTTCATCGTCTCTGCTTAATTGGTCGAAAAGACCGATATGGAAAGACATCTGATAGACATCAGGACATTGTCATATCGGTCGCGGCTACCAGTCGCTTGGCTTAATCGAGAAGCAACCGCCAAAAGAATACCGTCTTTGAAAGTTGGGGATGGGTTCTTCTTCGATTATGACGCTGTCGAAAAAGCCCTTCTCGAGCGTGCCCAGAAAAATCTCACCAATGAATAATCTTACGGAGGCGGTTCCGCTTCAGACGGGGAAAGTGATGAGCTGCACCCCGCAACCAGTTGACAGGTACAACTTGCCTATCTTAACCGTGCGAGACCATTTGAAATCCGGTGTCGCCGGGGGAGAGGTGAGTAAGGTACTTGCGGGCGCGAAGGGGGCGGGGGCATGGTAAAGATTCTGAGGAAGTAGGAGTCCCACTTTCTTTTTTTATGCTCACCCGCCTACCTCGGACGATGACTGGTTGCACCTGCTCACGCACCCTGCCTTGACGCTAACGCTATTATAACGCTGTTAAACCCCTATTCCGGGCCTATTCTGGCTGGGATGGTGCGACACACACCAACCCAAACGCCCTTGCCCCGCCTGCCCGCCGAGCCGAGCACCAGCACCACAAGCCGCCGTTAAAATGTAACGTCCACCCCGCCGACATCCTGCCGCCGCCCACCCATCACGAGTCAGCCCTTCCCCCAGAAGTTTTGCATTGCGGTCGCGGTGTCTCGCGGTCGCCGCTCTGTCGCAGCGGCTGGCAAGTGAGCCGATGAGCAAGCCAGTGAGCCAGTGAACTTTGAGCACAGCCCGGCACAAGGCCGCAAGGGCGGCACACGCCGCACGGGCGGCACAAGGTCGAAGGGTCTGTCCTATACTCTATACAGAGCACTACTGCGGTAATTAGGCCATAACGCCGGTTTCTCCGGTTCTTTTGCCTTTCATCCACGACAGTGGGCGTGGTTGCGGGCGTGCGGCGCGGGTGCGGCGCGGTTGCCGTCCAGTGGGCGTGGTACGGCGGGCAGGGCCGCGAGACGCTACGCTGTACCGTACTAACAGCAACAAGGCGGTGAATAGACCAAGAATAGGCAGAAATAGCGGTTTATTAGCGTACAAACCCTGTTTCCCTGCTCTTTTCAGCACCGATTACAGCCGTTTGTAAAAAAAAATTAAAAATTTTGTATTTTTCTCTTGACACGTTTGCCGATGAGACGTATATTGGGATTATGGATACCGATGAACCCGGACATAGAAAGTAGTGAAAGGAGCTAAAAATGGAAATCATTGAACTAACAGCCGAATGGTCTGAAAGGGTAAAAAAATGAAAAACTATGAACTGACAAAAACGCAAACCGATTTACTGAGGCGAATCGAAGAAATAGATTACAAGGCTGCTTGGTGGGGGCCAAATTCGCATGCAACCAGAATTTATTTGAGGTTTCGCAAAGACGTGAAGTGCTGGCTCGAATTTGATGACCCTGAAAACTGTGAAGGGGTTACGCTGAAGGTGTACATTGACGATTGTGGCCAGCACCCCAATTGGTATAAAGGTCAGCGGGCAAAAGTCAAGGGGTGGGCGGCGGATGCTCTTCAAGAAGCTGTTGGTCAGAGGTCAGTTGAGCAACTACCTACCGCCGTCATCGAATCCCAAGCCGAATTGTTACAACCCGACAGCCATGTGCAATTTCTCACCGGTGGCCAACCGGGCGAGGATAATGATGAGCGAGCCATAACAGGCACGATTGTCAGTGTTCGTCGCCAACCGGCGCCAACTGGCACAATCGGCGATGCCGAAGAAGTAATTGTCACCTTGCATCCAGATGATAACTCGAGCGATTATAACCTCTACACCTGGCGAGGAGTCCTTCGGTATGGCAGTGGGGCACAAATCGTGCGGTGGGCAAAAGTTGTGGTGAATTCTCCCAATTCGCGAAAGGCCGCGAGAGAAATTTAAGAAGTATTTTTTACCCTTCGGTCCGGTGCCGCACGGCCCGGGCCGAAGGGTTCTTTGGGTAAAATCTAACCGTTGAAACTTTTTTTGAAAGGACATGGAAATGATTATTGAAGTGACAGCAGAATGGGGCGCAGAGATTACAATCTGCACGAACAGTGAGACATATGACACCAGTGACCCGCGAGTTAAGGGCGAGGTTGTTGACGACGATGTTATGCGGCCCGCGGTGGCAAAGGCACAGGATGTTATCTTTGACGCCCTCGGCAGCTTCGCCGAGGAGAACAGCTTCTTTCGCGACTGGCACGGTGGCAAGCTGTCTTGTTCCGAGAGGATTAAAGTCGAATGGTACCGCCGCCCAATCGCCCAGGACGCCGAGGAAATTGAAGAATTCGGCGACGTGGCATACGGGAAATGGGAGTGGATGAAGCCAGAAGAAGTGCCGCAGATTTTGCGGCGAGGGATGGACTCGATAATCGAGGGAGCCGCAGAAGTGCGAGACAGTTTACTGTACCGAGAAAATTGACGATTTGCACCCTGGCCTTGTACGCGGGTCCGGGCTATGAACCGTTTAACTGAAAGGAGCTAACAATGTACTCAGCACGTTATCGCAAGGGCTTCCGGGACGGATACAATAATCCCTCCCAGTACGCTCACCTTAACCTCAACGCACCCGTCAAGGATGACAAGTTAGCTGGGATTATTGCGGGCTGTCTGCAATACCACAAAGACGAGGAGGATGGGACGGCCACACGTTTTATCACGTCAAAGGCCGCCCTCGACGCAAAGCTAAAGAAGAAATCCAAAATGACTGTTCGAGACGTCTATCTCAAGTGGAACGCTATTGTGCTGTTCCCGTGGACGCCAGCAAAGCTTAGACAAGCGGGCTACGAACCACAGACGGCGCTACAGGGGATTACGAAAGACTTGAAACACGCGAGCGATGCGTCAAGAAGACAAGCGACTATCGACCAAATTATAGCGAAGGTTGAAGAAGGTATAAAGCTGGGCGGGGCAGAAAACGAAAGGAGCTGATAAAGACCGTAGTAATGTACCCCCTTGCTCCGAGAACGCCGTTCCTGAGACGGCTGAAAACGCTGTTTTGAGCGCTTCCTCCGGCAAAACGGCTGAAAAACGAAAATAATAGTGGAATGAAATATCTGGAAAGGATAAAAAAATGAAAGACCAAAATTGTGGAAATTGCAAATCGTGGATTCGAGGCCAATGCCATAAACATTGTCCCCTTGTACTACCTGATATGCAAAACAGCCAAAATGCTTACGACCCGCAACCAATAGTAGTAACCGATGGGTTTCGCACTATGTGGCCGGAAACCAACAAGGATGAGTGGTGTGGCGAGTTTGAGGCAAAAGAATGCGAAACAAAAAGCCAATGAGCAACGCAGAAAAAGAACGGGCAACCGACCTCTTACTCAAATTCATTTTTGGTGAGCTTGTAGAAAGTGAGGAGCACAATGCAGCTTTACGAACAATATCGACCAAAAACGTGGGACGAAGTGATAGCACAGGACAAGGCAAAGGCGCAGATTGAGCATCTGCGTCAACGCGGATTAGCAGGCCGGGCCTACTGGATAGCAGGTGCGTCCGGGACGGGCAAGACAACCATCGCCAAACTGTTGGCTGGTGAGATAGCAGACCCGGACTTCGTAGATGAGCTTGACGCAACGAACCTGACGCCCAACCGACTACGACACATCGAGCAGGAGATGATAACGTATGGCTGGGGTAAGAAGGGTAGGGCCTACATCATAAACGAGGCGCACGGGCTGAGCAAGGCCGCCATACGGCAACTGCTGGTGTTGTTAGAAAGGATACCATCGCACGTTATGGTTATCTTCACCACGACCAGCGAAGGGCAGGAGAGCTTGTTCGAGGACAACATCGATTCGCACCCATTGTTGAGCCGGTGTCAGGAAATACAGCTATCCCGGCGAGACCTTGCCAAGCCGTTCGCCGAGCGAGCCAAGCAAATAGCACAAGCCGAGAACCTTGACGGCAGGCCGGAAGCCGAGTATCTCAAACTGGTACGCAGACACAAAAACAATCTACGGGCCGTCTTGCAAGTGATAGAAGCGGGAGGTATGAACAATGAATAAAACAACGAATAAAAGCGCAATACTTTACGCAAGGTTCAGCCCCCGGCCCAACGCCCCGGACTGCGATAGTGTCGAGCGTCAAATCTGGGATATGCGGCGGTGGGCCAAGCGGAACAAGTACACGATTGTCGCCGAGTATAGCGACAAGGCCCTGTCCGGGTCAGACGCCGACCGGCCCGGCCTGTGGGACGCCATATACTCTCTCAAGCGGGGCTATGTGCTTATGGTCAGGACGTGGGACAGACTTGCGAGAGACAGTTACTTAGGTGAGGTAATCCAGCAGCAGTGCAAGAAGAAGGGTTGCCGGGTCCTCGCTATCCAGCAGACCGAATCGAGCAAGGATGGGCCTGAATCGAAGCTCATCAGGACAATCCTTCTGGCGTTGGCCGAGTACCAGCGACAAATCATCCGGGCACGCACACGAGCCGCAATGCGTCGCCATCAATCCGAAGGCAGGCGGATGAGCCATCGACTGCCTTACGGTTGGAGGCCGGACCCGAAAGATGATGCGCGGATGCTGCCGAATCCATACGAACAAGAGGTAATCAAGCGGGTGATGTTGCTGCATAAGCACGATTTCGGCCATCGGGCAATCGCCCGGCAATTAGCCATCGAGGGTTACGAACCCCGGAAGATTGAGAAGAGATGGAAGAACGGCAGGATTGGCTACAAGGCCGGAAAGTGGACTCACAAGTTAGTGGGAGCAATTCTAAGACGTGCCGAAAGCACATAATCAAAGACCAAATTCTGCCAAGAAGCGAGCCATTCTTTCGGAGTCCACGCCGGCGATTTTCTTTTTGAGGTCTCGCGCTCGACCATAATCTTTGGCCTCCATTAACGTCTTCAGTATCCCCTTCGCGGCCCTTACCGTAAGATGTACCCGCCCAGCCCCATCCAAAGCATCCAGCCGGCAGATTTCATCGAACAGGGCGCGGTTGGTCTCTGCCAGCAGCACCAATGTTTCCTGTCGCCTTTTGAGACCGGCTTCAAAGCCGCGTTCATAAATCTGTTGCTTGTCTTTACTGCTTGGCATTGTTGGCACGCTCAATCATATCTCCACGACATTGCCGCTCGGCTTCTTGTTTGCATTGCATAATTCTCTAAACGCCTTTTCCGCCTGCTGCTGCACAACACCGTTGCCTAAGA
>CAZWKM010000003.1:0-25234 GCA_964634165.1 uncultured Pirellulales bacterium
ACGAGGATAAGAAGATTGACTTCAAGGACTTTGCTGAGCTGGCGGTATGGTGGCTTGATGAGCAACTGTGGCCGTAATCGGCATTGATACGAGGCTTAAGTAATTAGCCAATGGATTTGCACCAGTTCGGGGCCTATACCGATTAGTTCGGTATAGGCCCCGCTTGTTTTTGCGCGACGAGTATCGAGCGTCCAGCATCCAGCATCGTGAATCCAATTTTGCATTTTACATTTTAATCTTTAATCTTCCCTCCGTGCTCTCTGTGGCTAATTTTTTTGCCTTTTTTTCTTGACTTTCGTTTGAATTTCTGTTAAAATACCCGAATGTTTGCCAGCAGGCAAACGATAAACCGCCCGTAGGCGGAGATAAATAGACAATTCAGATTGTATATCCGATTTTCTTCAAAATTTTCTGAAAAACTTAAGTTTTAGCTCAAAAATGCGAGTATTTTTTGGCCTTTATACTGAAAGTACTTGGACTTGGAGACAAAACGGAGACAGGAATTAATCGAAGGATATTGGTATTCTACTGACCATAGAAAAGTGGAGATTGGTGGACATTTTCAGCTTTGTCGACTAAATCGACAGCAATGCTTGTGTATTGCTTAATTGTCGTCGATTACGAGAACACGTTTGTTTTCATTAACCTTTTCGTTATGCATTTTTCACAATTCCTGCCGGCTTAAACGGCAACTCAAGTGTTAATGAAATTGTTATCCGGTCGGTTCCAATATGTATTTGATGATATCCTTTCTGCTAATAATGCCCACCAGCTTCCCGTCTGACACTATTGGAACCCTTCGAAAATTGTTTTGTACAAGACACTCACAAATCGCAATCAAGTCTTCGTCCTGCTCAAAACTCACAACGTCTTTTGTCATAAAGTCTTCGACTTTGGCCGAGTTGTCTTTGAGACCAAATAACAGATGTAGTATATCCTTTTCCGTTATAACGCCTGCCAAGGTCATATCGTCATTAACCACAGGCAGGCCGGTAACGTTATTCTCCAGCAGAGTTTCTATAACACGGCTGATAGGGGTTTGCCTCCTGACAGTTATTACCTCAGTCGTCATAATGGCTTTTGTCTCGAACATATCACCTACCCCTTATCAGTATCTCGCAAGAATATTCTCATACTGCCGCTTTATCTTTGTGCCTGAGCTTCAAGATATATGCGATGATGTCTTTCCTGCTGACAATGCCCGCCAGTTTTCCTTCTGCTACTATCGGGACTCTTCGAAAGTTGTTTTTTATGAAGCACTCGGCAATATCGATAAGGCTGTCGTCGGCATTAAAACATATCGGGTCCTTTGTCATAAAGTCCTCGACCTTGCTAAGTTTATCTTCTATATTATACAATAGGCTCAGCATATCTTTTTCTGTGATAATACCTGCCAGGCTCATATCATCGTTAACGACGGGCAGGCCGGTGATATTCTTCTGCACCAGGGTTCTTATGGCTTCGTATATTGGAGTGTCCCTTGTAGCAGTGACTAAATCGGTTTTCATAACAGTTTTTGCTTTGAACATGATATTGTCCTTTTTATTTTTCAAATAGACCTTTGAGTTACTATTTTATTTTTGTGCTAAGGTGATCATAGTTTTAGCTATATCAGATAAAGGTACAACTGCTTCCGCCGCATTTTGTTCGATAGCTTCTTTGGGCATACCAAAAACGATCGATGATGCTTCATCCTGTGCTATAGTATGCGCGCCGCTTTGCCGCATATTTAATAATCCACCTGCACCGTCATTGCCCATGCCGGTAAGAATTGCGCCGACAGCGTTGGCTCCTGCGTATTTAGCTACCGAGTTGAACAATACCTCTACGCTTGGTTTCTGCCGACAGACGGCAGGGCCATCTTTTACAGTAACATAATAGTTTGCACCTGACCGCTGCAGGAGCATATGCAGTCCACCCGGAGCAATCAGAACCCGGCCTGGAATAACGTGGTTTCCATCCTCAGCTTCCCTGACGTCCACAGCACAATCGCTGTTGAGACGCTCGGCAAATGAGGTTGTAAATTGTGCGGGCATATGCTGAACCACCAGTGTTCCCGGGGCATTAGCAGGCAAGGCTGAAAGCAACCGCGTCAACGCCTGGACGCCTCCTGTTGATGCACCGATGGCAAAAATCTTGTTGGTTGTCTCGACCATACTCAGCCGTTTAGACGGCATATAGCTTTGCTGTTGGGCTATGGTCTTTTTGTTGATTCGGGCTCTCGAAGCGGCTTTTATTTTTTCAACAAGCTCTTTACATGCCTCGCCCACGCTATAAGCAGGTCCCGGTTTGCTTATGACCTCTACTGCCCCTGCAGCGAGGGCTTCTAAAGCCATTTTTCCCCCCTTTGGCGTTAAAGAGCTGAAAACAATAACCGGCATTGGATGGTGCTTCATCAATTTTCTCAGGAAGGTTATACCGTCCATCCTGGGCATTTCAACATCCAGCGTAAGCACATCCGGTTCCAGAGCCACGATTTTATCACGTGCTATATAGGGGTCAGGTGCAGTTGCGATTACCTCTATGCCGCGATGTTGATTCAACTGCCGGCTGAGTATCTTGCGAACTATGGCAGAGTCATCGACTATCAGGACTTTAATATTTGTTTTAAGAGTAATTACCATTTTCCTCAAAGCTTCTGAGTGATTATATATATCAAATCCGTTAGATTTCACTATTACAGCACCATCGGCAATGCTCATATACAGAGTGCGAGGTGAGCAGCCGCCGACATCCTCGGCATCAATAAACATTCCGTTTTTCCACAGGATTTTTCTTATAGCCAGGTAGTTGCGTTTGCCGATATCAAAGTTTTTTGCTGTAACTTTCAATCTTTCCGCTCCGCCTGCAACCTTTACCCTGATTTGGTTTTTCTTTATTCCTACCGATATCAGTTTTTCAAGTAAAGCTTTCATACCTGTATCAGCATAGATAAACGGATTTTCTTTTGCCCTCTGAGGATTCGCTGACGAGTCTGGAAGCAGGTAATGCAGCATACCTCCGGTGCGTTTCGCTTGGTTATATAAACATACCCCAATACATGAGCCCAACGAATATGTTGCCAGAACATGCATAGGGTCAGTAGACACCTTAGCATCGGATATGTCTACCGTAATAGTTCTTTTTAGCATATCTGAGTTCTGTGTTCTCATACAAATTATCGATTAAACTTATGCTCAGTTAGCGTCAATAGTTTTATTCACACCTGAGAGGCCAGGTTATATATTGCAGTACATGTCCAATCCTTAAATCTTAGCAGCATATCCGGGCGCTGATTTTCGTCAAGTTCCTCAAAGGCGTATTCAGCCTGGTGACAAAGCTCTGATATTTCGTTTATGCCCATTATTGAAGATTCGCCCTTGATCTTATGTAAAATCCGTCGTATAGCCGCGGTATTTTCCTCACTATTATTGCCTGCCTCGTATGCCATTGCTGCCCGTTCAAGCTCATCCAGCATTGAATTGGTTGATTCTACATAATCATTTAACAGGTCTTCGCTATCCCTGGGGATATTCGCATCTCGCGGGTCAGGCAGCGAGCCGTTATTTCTTATTCCTGAAAAATCCTTACTTTCCACAGCATATCTCCAGGATACTTTTTTAATCTGCTCAGTATTATTTTAATTACTTTCTGTTATCATTGCTTTATCCTCGACGGTCAGTTTGGCAGCTATTGCATGACTTTCAATGTTTAATATGGAGTTGCTCTCGTCGGCTGTAAACTTGTCCCATTGTGACGGATTATCACAGCTTTCGGCTTCAGGAACAGTAACATCAAACACGTCTGCCGTCGAAGAAACAACCATAGGAAGAAACAGCCCGCAGGTAACATTTGCGAGTTCTTTTAGCGCATCAAGAGCGCTTTGACTGTTAGCTTCGTCGATTGCAGCAATGTTTTCGGCAAGGACTTTGCAAAAGTCCATGCCTGCAAGAATTTGGATTTTCCCTTCCCTGGCCCCGGTAAATCTCATTTCGGCCAGTATGGTCTTTTGGGGTATGAGCATATTTTCGTCAACCGGTATTGCCGTGGTAAACGCCATTGTTTCAAGTGCCTGTGTTAATGCCTGTGTCAGAAGATGGGGTGTTTTCGCTACCGCTTTTGACCAGAGATTTTCCATAACCTCTTTGAACTCTTCGGGTGTAAAAGGCTTATGGAGGTAATCCTTGACACCCTCGGCCAAAAGCTCCTTGATCCGAACTGTCTTGGATTCGGTAGAGATGACAACCACTGGGATCGACTTTGTGGCTTGGGCGGACTTCATTCGATGTACCATCTCAGCGCCGCTCATTTCAGGCATATTCAAGTCCGACAGTACCAAATCCACATTTGATTGTTCGAGAATTTTCAAAGCCTCTGCGCCGTTTCCGGCATCCAGGAACTGTCCGACATCCAGGTCGGCCATTTCAATGATACGTCTTATCCTCTTGCGAGTTAAAGATGAATCATCAACTATTAGTATATTCCAAGCCATGATATATCTCCCATAAAACTTGGTTTCAAATTGTTGTTCTCATAAGTTTTTTTCGAGGCCATTTGACCTGACCGTTACAACACCATTAGCTATAACCAGATACATATTGCGGGGCGATGTGCCGCCAATGTCCTCGGCATCAATAAACATTCCGTTTTTCCACAGAATTTTTCTTATAGCCAGAAAATTGCGTTTGCCGATATCAAATCCCTTTGGTCCTGTATCCATTTCTGCTCCTCCAGCAATTTTTATCTGCAATCTTTTTTTGTTCGCTCCCATTGCCACTAATTTTTCAACCATCATCTTCATTCCGCTATCTGCGAACATATACGGTTTATCTTTTGCGCGTTGAGGGTCCATTTTTGAGTCGGGAAGCTGATAATGCAGCATTCCGCCGGCATGTGTGGCAGAATCATACAGGCAGACAGCAATACAAGATCCTAACGAGTGTGTTGTCAAAACATCGGCCGGGTCATTGGAGACTTTTGCGTCTGATACATGCACTATTATCTTTGTTTTCAGCATATCTAAATCCTGATATTAAGGTTTCATATAGATTGTCGGCTGGATGTAATTAAATTTGTGCTCAATGCCGGTCAATGACTTCGAGTGCCCGGTGAATAAAATACCTCCTGAATCCATCAAATCCCAAAAACGGTTTATCAAGCACGACTGTGTCGGCTTATCAAAGTATATCATTACATTTCGGCAGAAGATAAAGTCCAGCACTCCCTTAATCGGCCAATCCTTCATCAGGTTCAAATAACTAAAGATTACGGCATTTCTTAAGGACTTGCTTACTTCGAAAAGTTTTTGGCCGTTTACACGATGCGGCACCAGATACTTCTGCTTCTGAAGCGATGGAACGGGCTTAACCCTTTCGGTGTCATAGATACCGGTTTTGGCAATATCAAGCATGCTTGTGGAAATATCCGTAGCAAGGACCTTTATATCCCATCGGCCTTGGCCCTGGACCGCTTTGAGCAAAGCTATAGCCATCGAGTACGGTTCTTCTCCGGATGAGCAGCCGGCACTCCAGGCTCGTATTTTAAAGTTGCGTTTTTTACGCTTTTGCTCCAGCAAGGCCGGCAAGAATCGGTTTTGTAAGAATTCAAAATGCTGCGGTTCACGGAAAAAGCTTGTCAGATTCGTACTGAGCGAGTCGATGAGTATCGAAAATTCCATTCCGGTTTTATCTTCAAGGACGTGCTTCATATATTCCGGAAATGTTTTGAATTTGCCCAGACGAAGTCTTTTTGCCAGGCGTGCACGTACAAGTTCCTTTTTTCCTTCATGTAGATTGATACCACAGTGGTCATACACCAGTTGGCTGATTTTGCAAAAATCTTTTTCACTTAAAACAACATCGTGTATAGTTAATGTTTGCATCAAAAATCCTTACGAAATAATCAGTTCTGAGCCAGTTCCATTAAGCCGGGGACGTCAAGAATTAAGCTGACCTTTCCATCGCCCATAATTGCTCCGCCGGAAACACCTTTTGCTTTGCCTAACCCTTCTCCCAGGCTCTTTATAACTACCTGCTGCTGGCCCAGTAACTCGTCCACAAGGAGGCAGCATTTTTTACCGTCTTCTTCGACTATAACCAACAGCGACTCGGTCGGGTCTTCTGTGGCTGGGACAGTATCGAATAACTTGTACAGGCGAACCAGAGGTAAAAGTCGGCCTCGCACCGTTACCATTTCGCCGCGATTCTGAACGGATGAAAGCTGGTCAGCTTGCGGTCTAAGTGTATGGACGATTGAGTTTATCGAGACAATGTAACGGTCATCGCCTACCTTGACGATTTGGCCGTCGATTATCGCCAGTGTCAACGGCAGACGAATGGTAAAGGTGGTTCCTTTACCGTGTATCGAACTGATATCAACCTTGCCCCGCAGGGATTCGATGTTCTTTCTGACAACATCCATCCCCACGCCTCGGCCAGAAACACTTGTTACCTTCTGAGCGGTTGAGAGGCCTGCATGAAAAATCAGTTTGAATATTTGCTCATCACTTAATTCCTGGCTGGCCTCGACAATACCATTATCAATTGCTTTTTTCAGGATATGTTCTTTGTCAAGACCTTTGCCGTCATCTTCAATTTCAATAACAATGTTTCCGGCCTGATGAAAAGCACGAAGCTCGATTTGGCCGGTCGTGTTCTTTCCTTTTTCTGCCCGCTGCTGCGACGATTCGATACCGTGGTCAACAGAGTTACGCACCATATGCACGAGAGGATCAGCGATTTTGTCAACTATATTACGGTCGAGTTCTGTTTCCTCACCCTGAGTACTAAAATTTACTTCTTTGTTTGCTTTGTGGGAGAGGTCCCGAACGAGTCTGGCCATTTTCTGGAATACGCCGGCAATCGGAACCATCCGCATCGACATTGACAACTCCTGCAGTTCACGGACAATCTTGCCCTGATGGACAACTTTGCGATTTAGCTCATGTTCTGATGTCAACTTTGTATTTGCTTCTTCGGCGACCATCAATTGAGCTATTACTAACTCACCGGCCATGTTTATCAAATTATCGAGACGAGCAGTGCTTACTTTTATTTTCTCATCGCTGGTGTGGGTTTTGATTTTTACATTTTCCTGCGAAGCGGTATACTTAGGTTTGGACTCATCTTTAGCTGTCAAGATTTCATCAAGCTTTTTATCGTTTTTTTGCCCCTGCGGTGTATTGAGAGAAGCAGCAAGACTTTGGCCTTGTGCCGATGATTTTAATTTTGCCAGTAACTGCAGCAGGTGTTTCTGCAGGGGTGCAGCTTTGCCGGCCTCTACCGACTCCTTCAGGCCGGCAATCATCTTTTTTAACATATCAACTGATTCAAAAACAACATCCATGTTTTCGCCGGCCAGCACCAGCTCACCCTTACGAGCAAGATCGAGCAGATTTTCGGCTGAATGTGCGAGCGAACCTATGTCGGTCAGGTTCAAAAATCCAGCCATACCCTTTATGGTATGAAATGCTCGAAATATCTGGTTGAGCACTTCATTGTCATCTGGTTTGGTTTCCAGTTCGAGCAGTCCTGCTTCGGCGGACTCGATATGCTCGTTGGACTCAGTGATAAAGTCCAGCACCAGCGGGACATCCTCTTCAGAAACAGGGGGTTGTTGTGATTCAGTTTCAGCGCTTTCGGCAGCAGTGGTTTCTGTTTCTTCGGGCTCAGCGGCTTCGGATACCTGTTCGATTTGTTCGATAAAACTTTGAAGAGTTGAGACTGCCTGTGATACTGACTCAATTGACTTGTTGGTATCTTCTACCTGGTTTTGAAGTATTTTCTGCAAAAGTTCGGCTGCTTCGGAAGTTGAGTCTTTAGCTTGTTCAAGTAACTGGGCCGGGCCGTCACTTATTTCAGCGATATTCTCGTTAATTTCATCGAGGATTTTCTGCAGCTTGTCAAGTTCCGAAAAGTCCGTAGGACTTAGCATATTTATACTGCAAGCCGCCTGCTCTATAAGTGATGTAAGTTTATCGCTGTTTTGCATCTTGGGCCTCCTTACCATCTGATAAATCTAATTGTGCCAATGGAGGCGCTTGGCGTGTTTTGCCTATGTAAGAGATATTTGGGCTACCGCTCAAAAGTGCCTGATAGATGTCAAATACTGTTACTAAGCCCTGCACTTTGCCCTGTTGGTCCGCCACAGGCAGACATCGTCCACCAAACTGACGCATGTTTTCCATTATAGTCGTAAGTGAAGTTTCAGGTTTTATAGTGCGAACGGGCCTGCTCATTATCCATTTGATCCTGATTTGAAGCGTAGCATCATCCAGCGGTCTGCGCCACTTTGCAAATATCGGCTGCAGATAGATACTCACTGCCCCTGTTATGTCGGACTTTGATACAATACCTTCGAGATGTACGTCCGTGCCCACCAGCATATAACCGGTATCTGCCTGCTGCATTTTTTCCGCGGCCTGCCGGACGCTGTCGTCGCCGCTTCCCCAGACAACGTCTTTTTGCATAATATCTTGTGCACATATTGCTAAAGATATGTGGTCGGATTCTCCCGGAAAAACAGCTGCAGACCGAGCCATTTTTGGGATGGTTTCAGAAACCGCGCCGGGAACGTGCTCTGTGCCTTCATCCATATCATCTGTTGGCGCTGTTTTTTCTTCCACATCGACATTAGGTTTTTCTTCGGCTCCGGCGTTGGCTTTTTCTTCAGCTTCAGCCCTGGCCTTTTCCTCAGCCTCGGCTTTCATTTCAGCTTCGACCTTGGCTCTTTCTTCGGCTTCAACTCTGGCTTTCGCTTCAGCTTCAGCTCTGGCTCTTGCCTCGGCTTCGAGCCTGGCTTTTTCTTTCGCTCCGGCAAAGACGGTTCTTGGGAAAACAACACCGCAATCGAAAGTCGGGTAGGAGCCGATTGTCATCTTGTAGGAAACAAACAGCAATTCTTCATAGCTGGACAAATCTATCTTTTCCTCGGGCTTGTCCCACGGGTTACCGATAAACGTATTGCTTTGCACAAACTGGCTGTGGTCCTTCAATCTTTCGCGGAAAACCCTGTTCCATGCTCCGACCAACATATTACCCGCTTCTGCCATCGCATCGCTCATGCCCTCAGCTTCTTTGAGTGAGCCATGTTTTACGTTTTCCAGAATCTTTTCCGGCCCAGCAGCTTTTTCCATTAAAGAAGTCATCTGCTGCGGCATAACTATCAGGCCGGCCAGAGTAAATAATCCCTCCCGGTTAAAGACCATATGGAAAGTCCCGTCTAAAGCACCTTCTGCTTTGACAGAGTTGACTGCTACAAGACTACCAAAACGTTTCTTAAGACCCTCAATAGTCTCGGTAGCAACTTGCTGTCGCTTACACTTCATCTCCACGCCAAACATACCGGTAATGTCGTCACAAAAGGTCTTAAATGATCCTGTTGACAATTCTATAGCTTCTGACTCGACTCCTGTTCGGGATGTCGCCGCCACTTTTTCTTCGCCCTCCGCCTCAGCGGATGTTTCCGACTCTGCCTCCTTAACAGCCTCAGCCTCGCCGGCCTTAACTGCCTCTTCACTAACCGCTTCAGTATCTTCTTTAGCAGCGGTTTCTTCAGCAGCAGGTTCTGCCTCCTCTGCAAATGCAGCATTCTCCTCTGCAAAAGCAGCGTCCTCTTCTGCAAAAGCAGCGTTCTCCTCATTTACAGTTTCTTTCTCAGTCATTTACCTTCCTGCCTCTGCCTCAAGTAGACGCTTTGATCTTGGCCCTTTCCGCTTCGGCCTTGGCCTTTTCAACTTCGGCCTTGGCCTTTTCAGCCTCGGCCTTGACCTTTTCAGCCTCAGCCTTGGCCTTTTCAGCCTCGGCCTTGGCCTTTTCAGCTTCGGCCTTGGCTCTTTCAGCTTCGCTCTTGGCCTTCGCCTCCGCTTCAGCCCTCGCTTTTATCTCCGCTTCAGCCCTAACTTTTGCTTCCACTTCAGCCTTGGCTTTCGCTTCAGCTTCGGCCTTAGCTTTTGCCTCAGCTTCGGCCTTGGCTTTTTCCTCAACTTCAGCCTTGGCTTTTACCTTAGCTTCAGCCTTGGCTTTTGCTTCCGCTTCAGCCTTGGCTTTCGCTTCAGCTTCGGCCTTAGCTTTTGCCTCGGCTTCAGCCCTAACTTTTGCCTCAGCTTCAGCCTTGGCTTTTGCCTCAGCTTCAGCCTTAGCTTTTGCATCAGCCGCAGCCCTGGCTTTTGCTTCAGCCCTGGCCCTTGCCTCTGCTTCGGCCTTCGCTTTTACTTCAGCCTTGGCTTTTGCCTCAGCTTCGGCCTTTGCTTCTGTTTTCGATTCAACCTTGGTTTTTGCTTCCGCCTCGGTCCAAGACTCAGCTTCAGCCTCAGATAGCTCGCCAAAGATTGTTCGTGGGAAAATAACACCACAATAGAAAGGCGGATAGGGCCCGATTTTCACTTTGAAAGGAACAAACGCTATTTTTTCCTCACCGCCCAGCCCTATCTTTTCCCTGGGTTTGTCCCAGAGATTACCGATAAAGGTATTGGCTTGCGTAAAGTGACCATGGCCGTCTAATCCTTCACGGAAGACCTTATCATACGACCCAATCAGTAGATTGCCCGCTTCTGCCAGTACATCGCTCATAGCCTCAGCTTCTTTGAGCGAGCCGTGTTTTATATTTTCCAGAATATTTTTCGGACCAACACATTTTTCATATAAAGAGGTCATACTCTCCGGCATAGTTATCAGCCCGCCCAGAACAAATAGCCCCCGCCGGTCAAAGATTATCTGAAAAGTCCCGCCTAAAGTACCTTCAGCCTTCACAGAGTTGACAGCTACCACCTCACTAAAGCGTTTCTTAAGGTCATCGATACTCTCGTAGCAAACGTTCCGCGGGATATACTGCATCTTCGCGCCGAACATGCCCGAAACGTCCTTACAAAAAGTACCGAAAGCTTCTGTTGACAAGCCTATAACCTGTGACTGGATTTCTGTCTGGGTTGCTGTCATTTGTCAAACCTGCTTATTCGGTATCCGATTCCCTGTACAACAGTGACAAGCCAGCCACATATTCGTCTTCAATGTTGACTTTGACTGAGACTTTCTCCGCCCCATCACCTAAATTATTTTTGAGCTCACGCCCACCGACTACCGAGGGGATTGAGACTTCAAGATTGCCGACTTTTTCAAGCAGACGTGATTTTACACTGCCCATAATCATATTGGTTATTTCCCCGATAGCATCACACGTGTCTTCCTCAGTAAGCTGCTCGGTTGTATCGATTCCGAGCATATTTATTGCAATAGCCT
The DNA here is from genome assembly GCA_964634165.1 of uncultured Pirellulales bacterium. Classification (GTDB taxonomy): domain Bacteria; phylum Planctomycetota; class Phycisphaerae; order Sedimentisphaerales; family Anaerobacaceae; genus JAUVYQ01. Next base: position 11,214 of record CAZWKM010000003.1, read on the forward strand.
GGGCACATGGTACGCTGCAGCAAATGGCCAGGCACCCTTCCAGGCTGCCTTTGAAGGTGATTGAGCCTAACAGAGCCCAGCCTTCTATGTTCTGGTCCGGTTCCGTGGCCTCGGCCAGGTCCATAAAAACCATTGTTTCAAAAACTTCTTTTGCGCCTTCTATCAGCACTTCATTAAGACATACTTGTTCAATCATTATGAAATCCTCACTTTACGTTGAAATCTTTGCTCAGCTGTCAAAACCCGCCTACTTAATTCATAAACGGAGACAGCTTTTCCTGAAATTTCTCAGGGGTAAACGGCTTGGTTATGTAGCCGTTAGCTCCGTCAGCAATTGTATTGTCGATAACTTCTTGAGAACTTTCGGTCGATACCATTATGATTTTTACGTCCGCACAAGCGGCTGTCTCCCGCACTTTCTTGACCATCTCCATGCCGCTCATTTCGGGCATATTGATATCACACAGCACAATATCGACAGGATTGGCCTTAAGTTTCTCAAGGGCTTCGGCGCCATTGCCGGCCTCTTCAACTCGGCTGATGTTCAAGCCTGACATCCGCACCGTCCGTATTATGATTTTCCTCATCGTTGCCGAATCGTCTACAATCATAAGTGTCTTAGCCATAGTACTTTCTCCACTTCTTTTTGCTTGTTATTCAGTTTTAATAATCCATTCTCTTCATACTGCTCCGTACAGGCCTTAACGGCCCCACAGCAGCAGAATTTCAGTTCAGAAATCGGCTGTCGAACTCTTTGAAGTCATTTTTGTTGCCGGTTTCTTCCAGATATAATTTCCATTACCATCTGTATCAAATTCCATTTTTTCCCAAAACCCAGCGGCTGTATGTCGAACCCTGTCCGCAATAATAGTGTCGAATGATTTCTTGAACATCCTTATTGTCTTTCGGGCAAAACCCTGGCCTTCAAACTCGGGAAATATGTTTATCGAATGAATGGTTAGAGTTCTGCCATCCATTAATCCTCTGACTTTTCCAACACGCTTGCCACAGTGTTCAATATTCATCCAGTCATAGTCAGAATGTTGTTCATCATGAGTTGTCAGTTTAAAAGTTAGTTGTTCCGGCATAGTTTACCTCTGATTAGTCGAAGCCCTGGCAAAAAGCGGCAGCATTTTTTCCTAAATCCGGTAGATAGTATCCGCCTTCCAATATGGCAAAACAACGTTTGCGGCAGAGTCTCCTGGCAAGCTGCTTCATAAGTCTGCCGATAAGATAAAAGTCCATGGTTTTCAATTTTTTCCCTAAGTCTTTTTCATAGCTATCGAATCCAGCTGATACGCCTACTATGTCAACATGTCGAATATCAGAAATATAATTCTCTATCACTTCAATGTAGTCTTTACTGTTATGTGCCATAGGATTGAAAACTTCAGCTTTAGACCACTCTGATAGTACGTCGATATTTCCGTCTCCGGTATGTGCATCGAAATCCAAAACAAATGCACTTTTTATAAACCCCTCTGCTCTCAACTTCAGCAGGGCAATACCCATATTGCAAAATGCACAATAGTCCCAGGTTTCATTTCTCGATGCGTGATGGCCTGGCGGGCGAATACAGGCGAATGCAGGGTCCATGTTAAAAGCCATTTTGGCTGCTAACGCAGCTCCTCCGGCAGATAAACAAGCCATTTCAAATAATTTCCTATCCTTTTGGATATCAGCAATGTGCGTCTCAGTATGAGCCAGCAATAAATCGTCGAAAGAGGCTGGCTCAGGCGAAACGATAATATATCCATCCGCTTTTAACACTGTCATAATACTTTCCATTCGACCTGGTGCCGATGCACCGTTTGAGGCATAGTCTGAACGTTTAAATTTTTCATGAAAAACGACTTTCACTTCATTGCCTCTGTTTACTAACTATCCACTATTCTTAAGCCTTCTTTCACCATTTTTAAAGAGGAACGTATCTTGGCATTGCAATCATTAAGCAGCGGGTCTCCATGCCCAAAATATATTGCCTTTACATTTTTACGGGCCAAACGTATTAGCGCATCAAGGAAACCTTCCTCGTAGGTGCCGCCAGTTGACTGGACTATAATATTTGAATCACCCACGAATAAAACCCCATCACTCTGGCAATGAAAGCAGATTGAATCATTGCTGTGTCCAGGCGTATAAATAACTTCAAATGCCCGATCGCCAATTTTTAATGTTTCCCCATCTCTTAGCAAACGATCCACGCCTTCCAGAGACTCTGAATAGGCACATACCATTGGGTTGTATGCTTTACAGATTTGCGGTAAAAGACCTGCGTGGTCATAGTGGCTGTGGGTTAAAACAACTTGCTCAACCCTTTGTTTTCCCACACCAGTTGAAGCTTCTTCTATTTTTGCAATTATTGAAGGGTCTCTGCCAACATCCATAAGCGTGTTGACATCGTCTATGGCATTAGAGTTGCCCAAAACAAAATAAACATTAGAGGTATAGGCATTACTGTCTTTTGTAAGGTTCAAAATCTTCATCAAAAATCGCCCACAATTATTTAACCGCAATTAGCCATCTTACCGGCAGTTCATCGACTGCCCGTTTGTTTTCTACCTTAAAGCCGACCTGTCTGAGTTTCTTTTCATACTTCGCACACCTTTCGCTGTAGCTGTCCGGCGTATCGGTGCCCAAAAACGTAGGGATTATTGCAAAATTATGTCCCTCAATCTTGCACCAGTTTGATATGATGTATTCCACTTCCAGGGTGTTTTTTTTATAGCTTGCCGGCTTTTCCGCGATTAACATCTGGCCTTTCTGTAATTTTGGTCTGTCTTTGAAAACATCGGCACAGCGAATCTCGAAATCGCAGCCAACCTTTTCTTTGATTGCTTCTGCTTTTGCAACAACTTTGGGATCTATATCGATCGCCAATACGTCAGGACGCCCTGATTTTGCAATGGTCAATGATGGAATTGCCAGACCGCAGCCGATCTCAACATATCCATTCGTTTGATATTGCGATAATCTTTCACCGAACCGAACGCCTATCTCAAGCAAAATAGCGGGAAGTTTTTCATTTACAGGCTTGCTTCCAGGAGGGCAGATGAATTTGTGGTAAACTTCCAGGATATACTGCCAATCATCCTTGAATAGGGCTTTTAGTCTTGACATTAGTTTTACTCCATTTTGCGAAACAATTGAGCATTGCCCACAACCTGTTGAAAAACAGGCTCCAATTCAACCGGCATTTTCTGGGTCTGTTCGGTAACAAAGAAACCGTCAGGCACCAGAACGTTGTGGTACATCTTTACAACCTCGACTCGTTCCTTTGGCTTAAGATGCAAAAGAACATTCTTACAAACGATAAGATTAAAATCCGTTGCAACGGGTTTCAACGACAATAAATCATGTCGAATGAACGTAAGGCGTGATTTAATTTCATCGGAGATTTTGTAATAACCCGGCTGACCGTTCTTACTGAAGTACTTTTTGCGAATTTCAGACGGGATTCGTTTGATTTCGCTTTCCGGATAAACCCCATCAGCAATAATTTTGTCAAACTGGCTTGAAGTATCAATATCTGAGGCGTAAATCTTTACATTCCTGAACATAAAGTGCCCCATGTTCTCCCGGAACATTATCGCTATCGAATAAGGCTCCGGGCCATGGGCACATCCGGCATCCCATACCCTTATATGCCTGTTACCCTTTACTTCAGGGATTACATATTTGGTAATCAATTCAAGTGTCTGCATATCTCTAAAAAAATAAATAAACGCCATTTTAACAGTCCTTTCGTTTCAGATACAAATCTCTGTCCATATTGCCATTTATTAAGATAAACGGGCAATCTCTGTCTTTGCCCGTGTACTTTCAGTAAAAGTAAGTTTCAAAAACTATTCTGCTTGGGGCGGGCCCGAAGACCCGCCCATAACAGCAGAATATGAAATTAGGTACAAATTAGCGATTGAACTCTTTTAAGTCATCAGCATTGCTGCTTTCGTCATTCATAGGAATTGCCTTTTCCGCTTCTGCTTTAGCGGCAGCGGTAACTTTTGGCGATTTTTTTGCTTTGGCCTTTTTGCCTGCCTTTTTGTCAGCACCGCCGGCTATCTGATGAAACGTATGGTCGGACTGGCCTAATCCGTGGTGTTTGGCTACCAATTCATGAGTCTTCTGGGCAGCACGATTAACCTTGGTGGCAGAGCGGCCGGTGTTAGTGAGAGTAAACTCACCTACCATATTCTGCAAGCCCTCAGCCTGGGCACTTAGCTCTTCGGAAGCAGATGCTGATTCCTCGGCATTGGCAGCGTTTTGCTGCGTGACTTTATCCATCTGGGCCATTGCGGTATTGACCTGGTCAATGCCTTGTGACTGCTCTTGTGAGGCAGCAGCAATTTCACTGACAAGGTCGCTGGTTTTGCTTATACCTTGGACTATATCTTCCAGTTTCTTGCCGACTTCGCTGGCAATATCGACACCGTTCTTGCAATTCTTGACGGATTCGTCGATCATCGTCGTAGTGTTCTTGGCAGCTTCAGCCGACCGCAGAGCGAGGTTGCGGACCTCTTCAGCTACCACAGCAAAGCCCTTGCCTGCCTCGCCTGCACGAGCAGCCTCGACAGCAGCATTCAAAGCGAGCAGGTTTGTCTGGAACGCAATCTCGTCAATAACCTTGATAATCTTGGCCGTCTCATCGGAGGATTTTTGTATGTCATTGACTGCGCCATTCATCCTGCCCATAGCTTCATTGCCTTCACCGGCTGCCTTCTGTGCATCGTCTGCCAATGTATTGGCCTGCTGGGCATTGTCGGCGTTCTGCTTGGTCATAGAAGCCATCTCTTCGAGGCTCGATGATGTCTCTTCAAGCCCTGCAGCCTGCTCTGTCGCACCTTCGGCAAGTGTCTGCGATGAAGAAGATATCTGGCCGCTTGCCGCAGTTACCTGCTCGACGGCTTCATTAACCTGATTAAGTGCCTCATCGATTGCAACAGCGGTATCGTTGATATTGTTCTTGAAATCTTCAAGCTGGCCCTTGTAGTTGCCCTTTGCTCTCTTGGTAAGGTCTTTTTGGGCCATAGCTCTGAGCACTTCCGCACCTTCCTGGAGAGGAACAACAACGGCATCGATAAGGTTGTTTAGACCGTCAACGATTGCACGGAAATCACCCTGATGTTTCTCAGCATCCGCACGCGTATCAAGCTTGCCATCCGCTCCGGCCTGAGCCAGCATCTTGGCATCGTCTATCAGCAGGTTCAACGCGTCGGTGCACTGGTTAAGGTTGTTCTTGACCTCGTTGAAATCGCCCTTGTACTCGTCGGTAATCTTTTCAGGCACATCGCCCTTACTGATTCGGTCGATATACTCGGCTGCAACATTCAGCGGACCGATCACCGCATCCAGTGTCCCATTGATACCCTCAACTAATTTCTGGAAGTCGCCCTGATGTTTGCTGGCATCGGCACGGGTATCAAGCTTGCCTTCTATTGCCGCCTCAACTAATCCGTTAGCATCATTTACCAACAGATTCAATGCGTCAATACACTGATTAAGGTTGTTCTTGACCTCATTGAAATCGCCGTTGTAGTTATCCGTAATCTTCTCAGGCACATCACCTTTACTGATACGGTCAACATACTCGGCGGCAACGTTCAACGGGCCGACAATAGTATCAATCATCTCATTGATGCCGTTCAGCATCGCTTTGTCCTGGCCGTCAAACTTATCAACATCGGCACGAGTATCGAGTTTACCTGCTACTGCCGCCTGGACCAACCGCTGTACTTCTTCAAAGACAGCGGTATTGCTTGACCGCGAACGGGTTGCTGTACTTGTTTTCGTTTCTGTCTCCATTATATTTCTCCTAAAAATTTACTTAATTTAGATTTATCTTACGTTAAAACTCATACTTTAATTGAATTCCCCAGCAATTATCTTCTCTATGGTTAGCGAGATTGCCAAGATTGGCATAGCCGCCTGAGATTGTCATGTTGTCGTTGACCACATAAGCCAAACAGAGAGTCCACCAGTCATTTTCAGCTTTAACCAGGTGTTTGCCGCCTGTCTCATACTCATCCATCAAATCGGATTTTTGACGATATTCTGCCGCAAAGGCCAGCTTGTCTGTCAGGAAAGCAATGATACTGCCTTCGAAAGTTGTACGTCTTTCGCCTGCAAATCCGAAAAGACCGGTGTGTATTGCGTCACCATTGCGAATGCCGGCTGACAAAATTACCGGGCGAGGCAGCAAATCCGTTATGGTTTTACTTGCCACAGCGGTAAACTCGACACCATGGCTATGGTCTGAGCCGAGTGTATCCAGAAGACCCCCAAGATCATCATCAAGTTTGGTCTGGCCGTCAGTCCACTTCAGATGTGTACCGACAGTTACTGCAGGCATCCAGGAGTAATCAAAATCGCCTTCCTGGATAACCATTGCACGGACATTAAGGTTGTGCAACCCAAGATGCTGGCTTACGCTCATCGCACCGGCAGTAGCGGTTTTAACATCATCAGGCCAATCACCTAATCCGAAACGCTCGTAGGCATAACCAATCTCGTATTTTCCTAAGATGTTTTCGGTAACAGCAAAGGACTGTAAATCCTTTTCCCTGCCCAAAACGGCACTTGTTGAGAAACTTGGCTTGCCAAAAACTTTGCCTTCTTCAGGCGGATTTGCCAGATAGGCGGCGCCGGGACACTTGAACATTTATACCAGGCCACTACTGTCCGGTTGTTTGATTTGGAAAACTTTGTAACGACTTAAATACCATTGGTTTATAAGCAAAAATGATTGGGATCGATTTGAAGTTGCTTTTAGACTCAGGCCATTTCAATTTGAAAAATATAGAGGGAATAGCCGATGAATACAGGACGGACAGTCTTTGCGCAAATAATGGATTTTCTCCCGCTACGGGAATTCAGAAGGTGTGTCAAACGATATCGCGGAAATTACAAGGTTCAAAAGTTCTCATGCATGGATCAGTTCCTATGTATGGCATTTGCTCAGCTAACCTATCGCGAAAGCCTCCGAGACATCGAAGCATGTTTACGTGCAATGCAATCCAAACTTTATCATATGGGAATTCGCAGCAGAGTTTCAAAATCAACTTTGGCCGATTCGAACGAAAAGAGAGACTGGCGTATCTACGCCGACTTTGCCCAGGTGTTGATTCATATTGCCAGAAGCCTTTACGCCAAGGAAGAGTTCGGGATAGAATTGTATCAGACAGTTTACGCACTCGATTCAACAACGATAGACCTGTGCATGTCATTATTCCCATGGGCAAAATTTCGCAAACACAAAGCAGGAGTAAAACTTCATACGCTTTTGGACTTACGCGGCAATATTCCCACGTTTATACGCATTACAGAATCTCTCGTTCACGATGTCAACATCCTCGACGATATCATTCCGGAATCTGTGGCATTCTATATCATGGATCGCGGATACCTCGACTTTGCTCGTCTTTACATATTCCATCAATTCCTGACCTTCTTTGTGACCCGGGCCAAAGGAAACTTTCAATTTTGCCGATTGTATTCTCATCCAGTAGACAAATTGACCGGGCTGCGGTGCGATCAGACAATTGTGCTGACCGGCTTTTATTCGCTGAAAGATTATCCCGAAAAACTCCGGCGTATCCGTTACGTAGACAAAGAAACAGAACAGCATCTGGTGTTTTTAACCAACTGCTTTACATTGCCAGCGATAACCATTGCACGGCTTTACAAATGCCGCTGGCAGGTGGAACTGTTCTTCAAATGGATCAAGCAGCACCTTCGTATCAAGGTATTTTTTGGTACATCCGAGAATGCTGTGAAGACACAGATATGGATCGCAATCTCGGTCTATGTGCTGGTAGCAATAATCAAAAAGCAATTGAATCTGGATTTGAATCTCTACACAATTCTACAGATTTTGAGCGTAACCTTATTCGAGAAAGTGTCTATTTTACAAGTACTTATGGAAGCTGGCTACAAAACTGACTATACTGATTCTTGTAACCAATTGATGTTATTCGACTTATAACCGGACAGTAGTGATAAATTTTGTTTTCTTAACCATTTTCAGACTTCTTTCCTACTGGGGGTTCTCGTTGGCATTATCTCCCTGAGGTTGTCCTTGCTCATCCTGAGGTTGCTCCTGCTGTGCCTGTTCAGGTTCTTCCGTTTCCGCAGATGCTTCTGTCTGTTCAGGTGCTGCCTGTTCAGTCTGAGATTCGTCTTGCTTGCTCTGTTGCATCTGAGTGTCCTGGCTCGACGCATTCTGACTATTGCCGAGTCTGCTGATACCGGAAAAATCAGCGTTCGCAAGGACCTTGTCGATGTCCAGCAGGATCTTGACTGAATTGCCGATCTTGCCCATACCGAGAATAAAGTCAGTGTTGACACTTGAGCCAAACTGTGGCGACTCTTCTATATCCTCACCGGCGATATCCAATACCTCCGAGACGTGGTCGACCACAATGCCGGTGCTGATATTGCGGCCGTCCTGGGTGGTTTCGACAACAATGATGCAGGTCTCTTCTGTTCTTTCTGCGGTCTCCATATCGAACTTGGCCCGAAGGTCGATTACCGGAATAACCTGTCCTCGCAGATTGATTACGCCTTTTACATAAGCTGGCGTCTGCGGGACAGCGGTTATCTCCATATAACCGATAATCTCACGGACTTTCAAAATCTCTAAGCCGTATTCCTCCGGCCCGAGAGCAAAGGTAAGGTACTTACCTTCCTTGTCGAGCAGCGCCTTATTGACCTGCTCTATTTTAGTTGCTACTTCAGACATAATAGTTCTCCTTAAAACGCTATTCACAATACTTGTCTAAAAAACTCTATAACACCGAGAAACAGTACCGATTGCCCTTTAATTATTTTGGCCTTTGACATGACCATTACAGTTTAATTCTGGCTGCGGTACCATTTCCCGGCATTCAAAAGTGCCAACTGTCCTTTGCTTGCCTGTTTTTGGGGCTTGACAGAACCTTTACACTTTTACGCTAAAGCAAACTTTCAAGCGGACTTCCGGCACTATCCGGTAACAATTCAAAATTTTTAATTTTTCAGAGACAGCAATCCTATAGTAGTGCTGTACTTGTTTCTTAATTCGACTACTTCGACCTGAACGGTTCTTACAGCTAAAATACAGCTACAAAGTCGTCTTTTAAGATAGGTAAGTTAATTAGAAGTGTTCTTAACGAAGCCAGGTTTTTCCTGAGATAAGCCGGCAATTTCCTCAGGCAGGTTGAGCAATTTTCTCGTATAGGTACAGTTTTTGCGCCAATAGAGCGAGTTCAACCACAGAGTCGACCCCCATTTTCTCCAGGATATGGACCCGGTGATAGTCAACTGTCTTCTGACTGATGCCCAATTCATAACCAATTATCTTGCTGGATTTGCCAATGACCAACAGTTCTATAATCTCCAGCTCCCTCGGTGTAAGAAGCGCCATCTTCGTTTCGATGTCAGCCCGCTTGGTCTGCCTGCGTCGTACCTCGGCATCAATTTCAATGGCCTTTTGGACATTATCCAGCAAATCCTGGTCCCTGAACGGCTTTTCAATAAGGTCCACCGCCCCTACCTTTATGGCCTGAACAGCCAAGAGCACATCACTGTGTCCGGTAATAATGATGACAGGGATATTAAGACTTTCCGCTATAAGTTTGGATTGAAGTTCGAGTCCGCTCATACCCGGCATACGCACATCCAGTACCAGACAGCCGGATTGAGCAGGGTCATAGGCGTCCAGAAAATCCTGGGCGCTACCATAGGTTTGTACTTTTAAGCCCACTGTTTCAATCAGCAGGCTCAACGAACGGCATACCGCCTCATCGTCATCCACAACAAATACTATCGGCTCGGACTTGTTCATATTCAGCTCCTTTCGACGGCAACGTGAATCGAAATGTGGCACCGGTATCGGGATTGGGCTCGGCCCATAAATTTCCGCCGTGCGACGCAATAATCGACCGGCTGATAGATAAGCCTATTCCCAGTCCGCCAGTTTTAGTGGTGAAGAAGGAATCAAATATCTTCTCGACAGTCTCTGGAGACAGGCCCCTGCCCGTATCGTGTATAGCGACCTCGATTGCATCACCTCCAGCCATCGAGGTTTGAATAGTCAGTTGACGTTGGTCAATCGCAGTTTCGCTCATCGCTTCGAAGGCGTTTCGCACAAGATTCAACACGACTTGTTGCAACTGAATTCTGTCGGCCAATATCAATGGAAAGTCTTCGGCAAGCTCAGTCTGTACGGAGATCCCTTTTTGACTTGCTTCCGATTCTTCCAGACTAACGATTTCTAGCACGGTCTCGTTGACATCAACTGTTGATTTCCGGGGTTCGTGATTGTTGACTAAATGTCTGATACGCTGAATGATTTGGCCCATTCGCTCTGTCTGGCTGGCAATCTGCTCAAGAGCATCTATAAACTTGGCGGAATTTGCTGTCCCTGTTCCTATCATTTGCAGGCATGCGTTTGTATAATTGAGTACCGCACAGAGCGGCTGGTTAAGCTCATGTGCAAATCCGGAAGCCATTTCCCCAGCCATGGCTAAACGAGCAGAATGTTCCAGTGCTATACGAGCATGTTGTGTTTGTTCCTCCGTGCGCTTGTGCTTAGTGATGTCTCTAACCACTTCAATTACTTTATCGACTGTTCCACCTGGATTTGAAAGTGGGGCTGATAGCAGTTCATAATTTCTTCCGTCAATAGCTGTTAACTCAATACTCTCTATCTTACTATTTTTTACTGATTTTCTCATAGGACAGAAATCACAAGGTTTTTTCAGCCCCATATAGTTTTCATAGCATAATTTTCCGCTAAGGTCACCAAATCTTTCTTTTAAAACCTGATTCTGAAAGTGGACTTTATAATCAATTCCAACAATATCAACACCAATTTCTGCACGGGCCAATCCATTAAAAACAGCCTGAAACGTATCTCTTTCTAATTTTAGTGCATCCCGCACCTTCACAATATGCTCGCTTAAAACAACAACTACGAGGGCGGTAACTATAAACATCAAGGCTCGAAGATAATCATTAGTACCGTGCGCATCTGCTCTAAGGAAAATGTGGCTGAAAATCAGCAATCCTGCTAAGAATGCAACAACAATCAGACCTTTTCTTTTCCACCACCAGGCCGATAAAATAATTGGAATATAGAAAAAGTGTGTAAAAACAGTACCGATTTTAAGTACAATCTGAAAATAATACGTGAGAAGACAAGCACCCCCCAGAAGTACAACCATTGTGGCAATTTTATATTTTTCTGCCCGGCTTTTAACTCCATTTCCCGCACATCGGCCCATAAAATCGCAATTCCTTATTTAGGCTATCGACCCTTAAAAACAATATTTCAAGCCCGGAGGACAGATTTTATTCACAAGTGCAGCACGTTCTTTTTCAAACAATACAGTCTGCTCAAACATCACGCTATGCACCCTAAATTATTTGCAACCAAAAACGGCGCACAATATATAACAATCACCAATCACTACTACAATTCTCGGAAATAAGGAGCCGAACTTAAGATTTTTATGAGAAAAATTATAAAAAATCACGAATTTGCTGAGAAATCCTAAAGTAGTTTGCAATATCTAACAAAAAAAGGCGGAAACGTATTGTTATTTGCCATAATCGTAACTGAAAAGAAACGGAGAAAGTCTGCCTCGAAGGGTGTCTGGCTATTTGCTGTAACGTAAATTGTGCCAAGGCTATCACAATGAATTGATTGCCTAATCAAAAATTGCTTTTGCTATGTCGTGGAATGCGCTGCGGGTCTTGCTGTTGGTGCTGTTGGCGATAATGGAAAAGATATAATCTCCGTCGGCGGCGCTGCATACGCCAGAAAAGGCCCTGACACCGGCCATGTATCCGGTCTTACCGAAAATTTTGCCTTTGTACTTTTCTTCTTTGAAATACTTGGCAATTGTCCCGTCCACCCCCCCCTACCGCGAGCGAACGCTTATAAACTCTCCAATGCCTGCTTTTGTAAGTGTCTGATAATACTTTAGTTATAGCATTTGCGCTGAGCTTATTTTGTCTGCTCAGGCCGCTGCCGTCATCGATATAAAATTGACCCTTATCAATACCAAGCTCCAACAGGTAGCGCGAAATTACTTGCCGCCCCCCTGCCCAACTGCCGTTTTTGCCGTCCGGGTTACTATTGGCGGAGATAGTTTTAAGAAGCGCCTCGGCCGCCCCGATCCGAACGGCGCCATCGGCACGCAGTCCCACTTCGACGACGTAACGCTTTTCCACACGTTACCAACCGAGATGCCGCGCCTTGCTGATCCGCGAGTCAACCTGTACGAGGATAAGAAGATTGACTTCAAGGACTTTGCTGAACTGGCGGTATGGTGGCTTGACGAGCAACTGTGGCCGTAATCGGCGTTGAGACGAGCTATGTAGATTCCCGTTTGCGCGGGAATGACATAATGCTTTGCACCAGTTCGGGGCCTATACCGATTAGTTCGGTATAGGCCCCGCTTGTTTTTGGAGCAAAAAAGCGTAATTCTGTGGATTTTTCTAAGAATTCTAGATTTTTCTTGCAAAAACGTAGATAATCTGGTATTGGTATAGTTGTGTGCGCATTTTTGTGCTTTGAGGCACAAATTTTTACAGTTCTTTATGAAGGAAGGAGGTAGCGTCAAATCCTAAAAAGTTGTCGCGTGTAAGCTCAGGTTTTAGTAAAGGTGAATATTTGGTTGGTATTAGTGTTTTGTTAAAAGTTGTTTGAGACAGGCATAAAACGAGATGTCAGAAATCAGAGGTCAGAGGTCAGAAATTGAAAATTATCGTATATCCTAAATTCTGTATTCTGTTTTCTGCTTTCTGTTTTCGGTGCTTGTCAAGAACAATCCGGCAAACTGCCGGACTTCGGCTTGGAGCCGGAGCAAAAAGCCTGCCCCTGCTTGTTACTGGCAGAGGTAAGTAACAGTTCTTATTTTAAATTTTGAAGGGAACATATTATGTGTAGAAAAAATGTTTTGACAATCGTGGCCGTGGCGATACTTGCCCTGGCGATGTCGGCCAATGCCGAGGAGATGCTTATTAGCGCGAGCCTCGATACCACGGAAAGGGAAGGGAGTACGCTCGATGGCCCCGTCGAAGGCGATGGCGGCAGTGACGTCGGCACGACGTGGAATCAGATTCTGGCTGGTCCAGGAAGGGGTCTGACCGTATCTATGACCGACTTGGTGGACTCCACTGGCGCTGCGACCACCGTGGACTTCACGGTTGATGGCGATGATGTTGGTATGTGGGCTTGGGGCGCCCCCGACCTTTTGATCCTCACAAGTGCCATATTGGGGTGGGATCCAGATGCCGACCCGTATGACCTGGTTTTCGGCGGTCTCACCGCTGGTGCAAAGTACGACCTGTACATCGCCAGCTTTCATCCTAATGAGAATGGTGGCAGAGCCTTGTTTTCGACCACCAACACGACGACTACCGAATCTCCCCAGATTGTTGATAATGGCGGTGGCGGTGGAAACGACTCAACGTGGGTTGAGGGCGAGAACTACACGCTCTTCGAAAAGGTCGAGCCGGACGGCAACGGTGAAATCATCATCCACGTGTACAGTGACTGGACCACCGATAATACCAAAAGAGCTTATGTCAGTGGCTTCCAGCTCATGTCATCTCCCGCGCCCAGCCTGGCCGGTAGTCCCGACCCGGCTGATGGGGCGACAGATGTGTGCCCCAAGGTCGTCCTTAGCTGGACACCCGGAATCTATGCCGACAAACATGATGTATATTTCGGCACAGACTTTGACGATGTGAACGATGCGACTACAACGGTTGACCCGAACAACGTGTACAAAGGCCGCCAGGACCCTAACCGCTATCCTATCGCCGACACCCTTAATTTAGATTTTGGCCAGACTTACTACTGGCGGATTGATGAGGTCAATGCCGCCCCCGACTATACGATATTCAAAGGCGGCGTCTGGCAATTTACGATTGAGCCCTTTGCTTATCCTGTTGCCGGCGATGAGATAACTATGACAGATTCCAGCTCGATGGCCGCAGACCAGGGACCTGAAAATACCATCAATGGCTCCGGC
>CAZWKM010000004.1:0-25192 GCA_964634165.1 uncultured Pirellulales bacterium
AGTTTGTAGGTAAAAATAGCCCTCCAATAGGTGCATTTTTGGTAAATTAGCTTAAGATTTACCTAAAAATGTTCCTGCCATTGGAGGGCAAAAAAATGTACGAAGAAATTTTAGACCAAATGCAAGAATTGTTAAAGGATGAAATCGAAAATTTCGGCGGTGATCTCGGCAAACTTGAGCAGGCAGTAATGACAATGATGATGTCATTCGGAAAAAGTCTGCTGCAACGGCTGGTCGATAAAAATCTCAACGGCTACAAAGGAAGTTCTATGGCTTGTGAATGTGACAGTTCAATGAAGTTCGTGCAGCATCGTCCCAGGAATATACACTCGCTTTTTGGGTGGATAAAGATTGAACGAGCATACTATCACTGTCGGGACTGCGGGACTGGCTTAGCACCCCATGACAAAAGCAGTGGGCTTGGTTCGGAGCAACTTAGCCCCGGTTTGGCAAAGGCTTGCTGTTTGTTGGCGGTTGATGATAGCTTCGCCCAGACCTCGCAAAAGCTCGAAGAGCTGCTTGGCCAGAAAGTTTCAGAGCGGACAGTCGAAAGGGTTGTACATCAGGTAGGTTCGGTGGCTTTAGGCCAGCAGACCCAGGAGCTTGAGAGCTTTTTTCAGGAAAGAAAAATTCCTCAAGCTGAAGCCAAGGCCGAAAAAGAGAGGAACTGGCAAAGTTGCATAAGTACATCCGGGATAACGAACAAGAAATGCGTTATGATGTTTTTCGAGGCAAAGGTTATGATATAGGCCGTGGTGCGGTCGAGGGTGCTTGTAAACATGTGGTTGGTAAACGCTTGAAGCAATCCGGTATGATCTGGAGCAGAGCCGGCTCATCAGCAACATTGGCTTTGCGGGTTACCTGGGTGAATAAAAGGTGGGACAAGTTATGGTCACAACAACCATTAGCATCCTGAAAAATCCACCTACAAACTTGACGGGCACCCCGTGGCCCTCCGCTTAAAAAAACCTTGACAACAGTCCGAGAATGGGTATATTGATTATAAGTTCTTATTTTGCGGCTGGTTGTGTTGGCCGGCCGAACGGGAAAATCAGGCCCCAAGGGCCTCAACGATTACAAGTAAAGCTGGTCCGCAGGGGATCAAATTACTCAATTAACGCTAACTTAAACTAATGAGGAATACATGAAAGCATATATCACAGCACTAACCATTACCCTGACCGCCTGCTCCCTCTACGCAAAGGAGTATCACGTATCGACCACCGGCCTCGACGGGAACCCGGGCTCCAAATCAAAGCCATTCAAGACGATATCAGCTGCTGCACAAATCGCTCAGCCCGGTGATGTGATCACCGTCCATGAGGGGGTGTACCGCGAGCGAGTCAACCCGCCACGCGGGGGGACGTCCGAGGACAAACGGATCGTCTACCGGGCGGCGGAAGGCGAGAAGGTTGTCATTAAAGGATCGGAAGTGGTGAAGGGGTGGGAGAAGGTGCAGAACGACACCTGGAAGGTGACCCTGCCCAACAGCTTCTTCGGAGACTTCAACCCATACAGTGACCTGATTCACGGTGACTGGTTCAATTCCAGGGGACGAGGCCATCACACGGGCGCCGTTTATCTGAACGGCCACTGGCTCGCCGAAGCGGCTAAGTTGGAGGATGTGCTGAAACCCATCGGGAACACCCCGCTGTGGTTCGGGAAAGTGGACGAGACAACCACCACTATATGGGCGCAGTTCAGGGGCGTCAATCCCAACGAGGTCGAGATCAATGTGCGCCAAGCGGTATTCTACCCCGAGAAGCCGGGCATCAATTACATCACCGTGCGCGGCTTTACGATGGAGCACGCGGCCACGCCCTGGGCTCCGCCCACCGCCGAGCAGATCGGTCTGATCGGTACCCACTGGAGCAAGGGATGGATCATCGAGAACAACAACATTCGCTACTCCGTCTGCACGGGCATCACACTCGGCAAACACGGCGACAAGTTTGACAACACCTCGCAGAATTCCGCCGAGGGGTACGTCAAGACTATCGAACGCGCCACGGCGAGGGGCTGGTCCAAGGAGAACATCGGTCACCACATCGTGCGCAACAACCACATTTCGCATTGCGAGCAGGCGGGCATCGTCGGCAGCATGGGGCCGGTGTTCAGCACGGTCACGGGCAATACCATCCACGACATCCACGTACGTCGGTTGTTCACCGGGGCGGAGATGGCCGGGATTAAGTTCCACGGCGCCGTGGATACCCTCATCAGCCGTAACCACATCTATCGTACCAGCCGCGGCATCTGGTTGGACTGGATGACCCAGGGCACGCGCGTTACCCGGAACCTACTACACGACAACGGTCCCAGTGAAGACCTGTTTGTGGAGGTCAACCACGGCCCCTTCCTGGTGGACAACAACATACTCCTCTCCGGCAACGGCATCTTGGTGAATTCCCAAGGCGCCGCCTACGTGCATAACCTGGTAGCGGGTCGCATACGGGTTGCCGTTGGTGAACGTCGTCTGACACCCTATCTCAAAGCACACTCTACGGAAGTGGCGGGATTGCATGGGAATGCCAGCGGTGATGAACGTTACTACAATAACATCTTCGTCAACGTTGGCCTGCCAGCGTATGATCCGGCGAAACTGCCGGTATTCATGGCCGGTAACGTGTTTCTCAAAGGCGCCAAGCCATCTAAGCACGAATCCAACCCACTCGTGCAGCCGAACGTCAATCCCGGCATCAAACTTCAAGAAAAGCCAGATGGTTGGTGGCTCGAAATCTCCGTCGATCCGGCCTGGACATCAAAGCAGAAACGAGCTGTTGTAACAACCGAATCACTGGGCAGGGCAAAGATCTCCGACGCCCCCTACGACAAGCCCGACGGAACGTCCTATCGACTCGATACCGATTATTTTAGCAAGAAAAGAAACACAGCCAATCCTGCGCCCGGACCGTTTAAGTTGGCGAGTGAGAAAGTCATCCGTCTTAAGGTCTGGCCCAAGAAATAACCTGAGGATGAAACGCAGAACAACTGAATCGAGCGCGACTGGAGATTCCGCGCCTTCGACACTCCATCTCAAGCGGTTTATTCAGGACGTTCGACAACATTATTTACACAAAGGAAGGATTTAGATGAAAAATAAAATACGACACCTTTGTTTACGCCTAAGAAGTAGGCACGAAACAGCACCAAATAGTAGCTGCGAATACCGAATAAAGTGTATTTATCTGGAGAATTATCTTGGCGAAAAAGGCCAACGAATACTAAATGAACTCCTTCTTTTGGACCGGTGAAGTAAAAAGTGCTTAGCTGCGCTAATCGCAGGTGAATAAAGAGTTCTACAAAAGAAGGATACCATATGATTACAAGACGAGAGTTCCTGCAGGTGGCAGGTGTTGCAGGAATTGCAGCCTCTATACCGCAAATTGCGTTGTCAAATGCTGGCAACAACAAGCCTAACATTGTCGTTATTCTAGCAGACGATATGTGATACGGTGATGTTTCTTTTTTGAATATCTCTTCAAAGGCCAGAACACCTCACATGGACGCGCTCGCCAAAGAAGGTGTTTTTTTGACAGACGCGCATGCGCCTAGCGCAATTTGCTCTCCAACACGCTATTCAATATTGACCGGTCGTTACGCCTGGCGCAATCCCGTATTGCAACGTGGTGTGTTGATGCCATGGGACGAGCCGGCGATCCAACCAACCGAGATTACTATTCCAGCGCTTCTGAAGAAAGCGGGGTACGCTACTGCTTGTATTGGCAAATGGCATCTTGGGTTTCACTGGCCATGGAAAGATGGATATTCTCCCAAGAGTGCCAGAAGGGGAGGAAATAGCATAGCGACCAATGATATGTTTGATTGGACGAAAGCTATAACTGGAGGGCCGCTGGCCATTGGTTTCGATTACTATTTTGGCGATGACGTGCCCAACTTCCCACCTTATGCATTTATCGAAAATGGCCGTTTGACATGCGAACCGGTCGACATTGTTGCCAAAGATTTGAAATCCATTGGTTTTCGTGGACACATCCATGGAAACGGCCCCGGCGAATCCAATTGGAGTTTTGAGCGTGTGATGCCGGAAATTACCAAGAACGCGGTAGCATATATCGATAAAGCAAGCTCAAAAGACACCCCGTTCTTTCTTTGGTTCGCAACCACGTCTCCCCACACACCTGTTGTGCCAACCAAAGACTTTCAGAAAAAGAGTAGTGCCGGTTACTATGGGGACTACTTAGTGCAGACGGACCACTCGGTTGGACAGATTGTGCAAGCGCTCAAGAAGAACAACTGTTTTCATAACACGTTGTTGATTGTTACGAGCGACAACGGTCCATCTCCAATTGTCCAGCGGATCATTAACGAGTATGACCATCTACCCGCAGGGCAGCTTCGGGGAATGAAGTTTGATTCCTGGGAAGGGGGACATCGAGTTCCCTTTATCGCATCCTGGCCAGAGGGAGGGATCAGCGGCGGCAAGCGTATTGATGATCCATTGCTGCTGACTGACCTTTACGCAACGATTGCTGCCGTGGCCGATATCTCTGTGGCGGACTTGAAGGACAGTTTGAATATATTGAAAACCCTCCTTGGTGAGGGCGCAGTGCGGACCGAGCTCGTTTATCACAATGGGGGCGGGCAACTTGGATTGCGACAGGATGAATGGGTTCTTCTTGAAGGAGGCGGAGGGAGGAAGGATCCTGAGTGGCGCCGAAAACGATTTGGCATTCAATCTCAGGATGCTCAAATACAGCTATTCAACCTGTCCGACGACTTTGCGCAGCGAGTCAATGTTGCGTCCAAACACCCCGAGCTTGTCCGCAAATTATCTGCGAGATTACAAGTCATAAAACGAACTGGAGAAAAAGGTGAAACAAAGGTTCCAGAAACCGAATTTAAGGCTGAAAACGATAATCCTTGACAGTTCAAGGTGAATTTGGTAGGATTATTGGTGTCGTGCGGAGAAAAGTAAGATGAGATTAAATGGCAAATTCCGGATCAATAATGGGTGAGGTCTTATTGTTGTGGGTATAGGAAACGCTGGAAAAATATTTTGGTTTGGAGTTTTGCTCCATAGGAGATTCTTATGCGAAAACAAAACGCATTTACGCTCGTCGAGCTATTGGTGGTCATCTCCGTCATTGCGCTTTTAATGGCGATACTTATGCCGGCCCTGAGAAAGGCGCGCGAGGTCGCGCGCATGGTGGCGTGCAGCAGCAATCAGAGACAGGTGATTCTGGGACTCTTGACCTATTCGCACGACAACGACTACAAGCTGCCTCCCAGCCCAGGCAAAGATGGAACCGCTTGGCATCGGCCGAACGACCTGAACTTCACTTACAAATTTTGGTCGAAGCGGGCGCCCTTGACGGACGCTGAAATGGAGTCGGTCAAGGACATTTACCATTATGCAGGACGGTACCTGGGAACCATACTCGAGAACAGTGAGGTCTTCAACTGTCCGGTATCCAAGATTCGCGACAGTGCCGTTTGGCCACCCTATGGCGGGGTCGCAGGCACCTACGGTGAATTCTATCGTACCGGGCGTTACGCCACACTGCCTTGTACCTATTCCTTGCTCTACAGCTTTGACGGCTTTAATAAGGCATCCGCCGGAGCCAAGCCCTTTGACGCCCCCAATCGAACCTCCGACAAGAACACCCTGGTTATCCAGGATACCCTCATGTACCTGAAAGGGAACCCGGAACTGGCCTGGTTACCCAATCCCGCCGATGGACAATACAGTTTTCACAGCTGTCATTCGTTTCCCAATGCTTTCCATGCCAAACCCTACTTTAGCTTAAAGCGGCTGAATGCTGATTTGAGTGTATTACCCAAGGAGATGAACGGTCTCAAGTTGAACGCTGGCTACCTCGACGGCCATGTGGAGAAATTCAATGCCACCGAGACCGTCCATTTGACCCACAATAACATGGCACACAACTGGCTTACGCAGAAGTACAAGTAAATAACACGATCAGATTTCTTTTTAAGGACTGAATTATAGTTTTTAACCGTTTAAATGGAAATCCCAGCTTTTTCAAGACTTTCAAGGAATAGAGGGTATGAGAAAAATTAAACCCTTTCTACAGATAGCAATTATCGCCATATTTGCAGCTTCAAATCCAGCCTTTAGCAAACCTCATAAATCGTTAAAATCACCGCATGTGACAAGAAACAACAATGTCATAATCCTTGAATATGATTTTGAAGAACCGGATATTATCACAAAAGGCGATTTTGATTTTGTTACAATCAACGGGTTTAAGAGATACAGCAAGGCAGGCGCGCCGGTTATTCCAGTTAAGCCTGTGGAAATTCTTGTTCCCCATGGAATGAAAATTGCGAAAATCACAAGTATTGCCATGAATACTGATCAACTGCCTGGCACTTACAGACTTCCACACGGCATAAAACCACGCCGCAGACTGCCATATGGTGAAGAAGCGCGCCGTAGATTCGAAGTCGAACCAGCTACGCCATCGAAACCGGACCCCGAGATTTTTGAAATGACCGAATTTTGGCCCAGAAAACATCATGATCTGGTGACTGTACAAACAAATCGCGGTTATAATATAGCACATGTGAACCTTTTCCCTCTCCAATATTCACCAAAAGCAGGCAGAATAAGAATGGCGACAAAGCTGCGCCTGACAATACGCTTTGCCGGCATTGATTCCCGTCATCGTGCCAAACCAACAAAAGATTTGAAGAAAAAGCTGAAACGAGAAATTGATAACCCCGATACCATGGAATCTTATGATGCTTATTCAGCTGAATATCCATCGATTCCAGCAAAGGGTTCAACACCTTTGACCGATCCGGTGGGTACGTATTACGGGGCAAACTACAAATACATTGTTATTACCAACAACTCCCTTGCTACTATATCGGATCCATACAGTTTCCAGGCACTTTGTGATTCAAAAACAGCTCGCGGCATTTCTGCGGGAGTTGTTACCACTGAATGGATTTACGCAAACTACGATGGAACAAAGCCGTCTGGCGGAGCCGACAATGCAACCCGACTCCGAAATTTTCTAAAAGATGCCTACAATACATGGGGAACGGAATACGCCCTGCTTGGCGGAGACAAGGACATTATTCCCGTCCGGTTGTTATACGACGGTAATTATGATGTTGCGGCTGACTTGTATTACGGCTGCGTTGATCCACCTGACTCATTTGACGGTGACGGTGATGGGAAATACGGGGAGGGCAATGATGGCCCCAGCGGGGGTGAAGTTGACCTGACGGCTGAGATATTTACAGGCCGCGCGGCTGTGGAAAATGCATCTGAAGTGGTAAACTTTGTCAGAAAAACGCTTGTTTATGAAACCACTGACGATGCTTACCTGAACGAAGCCGGAACCATGGGCAGTTGGCTGGGCTTTGGAGGAATACAGGAATTTACAAAACCTTTCGCAGAATTGGTAAGACTCGGATCAAGCCTTTATCTTGGCCACCACACACATGGATTTGAAGATGCCAGTATTCCCAATGCAAGAGATTTTAACGTGGTGACACTCTACGACGAGGACTGGTGGAATGATAATGAAACCCCTTATTACGATTCTTCCACAGCCAAGCCCCGCGACGGCGTGAACTGGGATTGGAACTCCATGGGATGGTCCGCCACAGACGACCTTCTTCCTTTTTTAAACGGCGAAAACGGAAATACCACGCCTCATTTGCTTTATATCTCCGATCATGGTTCTCCCGAATGGGGAATGGTAAAACTGAAGACAACACCAACGACATATTACAATTGTGACGATCTGTCAAAGCTGCACAACACAAATCCCTTCTTCTTCTATGATGATTCATGCCAGGTAGGAAAATATGATGTTGCCAACTGCTTTGGTGAAGTAATAACTACAATGGAGCACGGGGCTTTCGCATGCATATTAAATTCAAGAGATGGCCTGGGAGCCGAAGGAAATACTCTTGATTCGCCATCAACTCAAATGACACGCGAGTTTTTCGAGAGCGTGCTCGGTAAAGGGATTTTTGAGCTTGGCCGTGCCCATCAGGATGCCAAAGAAAGCTGTATATGGCGATTGGGTAGCATTGCGTGGCTTCGTTATGTATACTATGAGGTGAATCTGTTCGGTGATCCTGAGTTACGACTGCGGGTCACGACCGACGCTGATCCGACGGCTCCTTCTGTGGATGCCGGTATAAGCATGATTACATGGTCAGGTGAACCGGTACAATTGGACCCGAACGTTGTGAATAACTCTGATCCGTTCTCGCCCTTGACCTATGCCTGGAGTGCGGATCCTAACGATGGTGTTGTATTCGATCCTAACGCTAACGTTGAAGATCCAAATGTTACGATTACCAAAGCTGGCGGCGATGCGGTTACCGTTACGTTGACACTTGCGGTTAACAACGAAGGTAGGCTTGAGCCGCCTGTGGAAGATACCATGACGATTGACGTGTACGATGATGCCTGTATGGCGGCTATTGGCAAGGGTCTGGCGGCGGATTACCCAGCTGACTTTGATGGGAATTGTATTATAAACTTCGAAGATTTTGCTGTGATGGCCACAACATGGCTTGATGGTTCAGAACTCCAAGAGCTTGCTGAAATGGCCACAACATGGCTTGTTGATTATACGTTAACAGAACCGGTTGCTCAATAATGTAGTTATTATTCATCGGGTGCCTGGGATTGTCTCAGGTGCCCGATAACGTTTTGCTCGTGTGAGAGCAAAACGGAGTCGGCCGTGTGCCGTTTTTACTTAACGTAATATTACTTTATTTAACAGGGGAAAATCATGACTACAAGAAACCGAACCCGCCCCGTCTTGACCCTCACGGCCGTTGTTCTGGCGGTCTTCTGCCTCGCGGCCACTCCGGCCAACGCGGAGACCATCTTTACGGAGAGCTTTGAGAAACCGGTTGTCACCGCCAAGGAGAATGCGAACCCAGCGGGTTGGATGGGTGGGGGGAAACACGGATCATTGCTCAATACAGAGTCGGGCAAATTTGCAACTCCCCACGGAAAACAAGCCGCATCTCTTAATGGTAGCGGCACGCTCAGGTCAACGACCGCGCTTCGGGCGTTCGTCAAGGCCGGAATGAACTATAAGCTCACATTCAATGCCGCCAAAGACAAAGCTCAAGACAATGCCACATACAAAGTGGAACTGTTGGCAGGCTGCACAGTGGTCGCTAGTGCCGTTTCCAATAAATAAGTTTAACTATTTGATTTGCCTTCGGCGAAGCTATTTCAACAGATTCCTCCGCTTCGGTACGACAAAGTCGTGCCTTCGGTCGGAATGACAGCAGGTATAGAATGTTACACTCACTTTTTAGAAACGGCACTAGCAAGAGTGGATCAGTGAGCACGAATGATATGTCGCATGGCGACAGCATTTCCTTCACGCCGAAAAAGGATAGTGCGCAGCTGGGGGAAAAGCTTTATATCAGGCTTTCTTTGGGAGAGAACGCCAAAAAGAGCGAAGGTGTTCTATTTGATAATATCAAACTTGAAGCGGTGTCAACCGGCGCCAAAACCTCTACAGCGGGCAAAAAGAAGCTGAAGATATTCATTCTTGCCGGACAGTCCAATATGGTTGGTATCAATCACATACGTACCCTGGAAAGTCTTTCCATTGAACCGTTTCGGCCAACCCTTGAGCAGGTCACTGAATGGGGTGTTTTCGAGGCGCGTTTAAAACGTTTGAATAGCAAGAGAGAAGCAGGAGAAAAGGAACTCACCGTAAAGGATCTCTATGATGAATTGATCTCCCAGATGGATGCCAATGAGCCCTTACGTCAAAAAATGATCAAGCGTTTCTTTCCGAAAGCAACTCCACAGGAGATTGAGGGCTTTGGTGAGAGACTGAAACAGGCATTACGTTCGGGGGGTGGGTTCTATGACGATGCGCGCATGAGTACCGCCAACTTTCTCAACACCACCCTTGGAATGCCCAAAGGCAAGCGCACCTTTATTGCCAATTTCGGACCGATGCAAGGTGAATTCGACCCTGATCTCCTGCACGCCAATGTCAGGAAGACCTGCTACGGCAAGCTGACCGTCGGTTATGGCGGTGGGGCAAATAGCATTGGTAGCGAGGGGTTTTATACCAAAAACAATTCAAAGAAACCCAATGTGTTGCTCATTATCTGCGACGATCTCAATGACTGGGTGCTGCATCCACCTGGGCACCCAAAAGCAAAGACACCGAATATGGACCGTCTTCGGCACAAGAGCCTGAGCTTCACCAATGCCCATGTTGCCGTGCCAGTGTGCGGCCCCTCGCGCAAATGCCTGTTTTCGGGATTGTATCCCCAGACTATAGATGATTACGGTTTTGCCGCATGGAAGTCAACTCCTTTGCTTAAGGACTGCGTGCCTCTGCCGCTCCATTTTCGCAACAACGGGTATAATGCCTACGGCACAGGCAAGTTGCTGCATGAGGGCGCTGGCGGGGATCACTTGCTAAAATCGGCAATTCAGGCTTACGGATCGGCCCGCGGGAAGGTCGATGCTCCACTGGCCCGGCTTGTCGCGTGTGACCCTCTCTCTATCTTTGGGGTTGGCGGCATTCACGAAACGCAAGTCAATGCCGAATCGCAGTTTCACCGACTGGGCCCGTTCGGAGCGCAACGTTACCTTGACGTGTCCCAGCGTCTTGTTCCAGTGCAACTGCTCGACCACTATACCCCCGCGCGCCAGAACCCCTCGCAACGTGCCGCGTTTGAATTTGTCCTGCGGCAGGGCGGGAAGCAGTTCCACAAGCCCCGGCTCCGAGTAAATCAGCATTTCCGTCAGGACCGCGGGCATGCTGAACGTCGAATCGAGGTTATAGATTCGCGGGCCGGGATTGTGGCATGTGATAAAACTCGTATTCACGAAGGGAAGTTGGGCGAAGGTGCTCAACATGCGCCACATCAGGCGGGCGTTTTTGAGTCGGGCCGCTACGAAACTGATGTGCATAAGCCCGTGCGCCGAATTATTCCCCAGCCCGGCTTCGAGCCGCTTCTCCATCGCCACGCGAGCAGCCTCGAAGAGCTTCGGTGTTCGCTCGGGTGAAATCTCAAGCCCCGGATAAATACCGTACAGGTGAGAGCTGTGCCGATGATTGTACTTGTCGCCCAATCCCGGATAGGCCCACTCGGCCAGGGCGCCGTCGGAGTTAATGACATAGTCCGGCAGTTTTGCCAGCAGCTTTTCCCAACGCGGTATATTGTCCTTTTCGATATCGAGTTCGCGGCAGGCGGCGATCAGGTTGGTCAGCACCTCGCGGCAGATGGCAATCTCTCCGGTCGCGTTGGGTACCACGTTCGTGCTCTGTTCAGCCGGCGTCATCACAGGCGTATTTTCAGGTGAGATGGATGGGTAGAAGACAACGTGCCCGTTCAATTCCGGATACTTTTTCAGGAAATCGTCGTAGAAGTCGGCGGCGTCCTTGAGCATCGGCACCGCATGCTTGCTTAAAAACTCACGGTCCTGCGTGAAGAGATAGTGGTCATAGAGGTAGCTCGCCAGCCATCCCACGCCTCCGGTCCACGGATACGTCGGCATCAGCACGGCGCCATGGCGCCACCCCTGGCAGAGATCCGTCACTGCGCCGCGGCACCCGTACAACATCCTGGCGTTCTTTCGCCAGTCATCGAGGTTCCGTTCAAGAAAAGAAGTGTAGGTGTCCATGGCCTCGGGCAGATTTCCCTGGGTTGCCGCCGAGATGGCGAGATTCAGGTTGGCGTCGAACGTATAGCGGCCGTCCCAGGGCGGATTCCACTCGTTGCCCCAGAGGCCCATCAAAGTTGGAGCCAGTTCACCCGTGGCACCACAGATCAGTGCATAGCGGCCCATCGCGTGCATCAGTTCGAAGAACTCGGCCAGGGACTTGCCCTGTAAAGCCTGGGCGATAAGAGCCTCGCTCGAAGGTATCGTTTCCGGACGGCCGCCCAGGTCGAGTGTTACGCGGTGGAACATCTCGCCATGCACGGCGGCGTGGGGCGTGAGCAATTTCTCGTATTCGCCAGGCAGCTTCGACAATGCCAGGCGCAACGCCGCCCGGTCCGCTCCGGCGGCATCATCCAGGTATTCAAACCGCATGAGGACCAACACGTTTTTTGCGTTAATGATCTCCAGTCGCTCGTTTTCCACTGCGCGTGTTTGCCCGCCTGTCACTATCACACGGGCCAGGGCATGGTAGCCCTCTGGCTTCTTTTTTCCCATGTTTCGACCGTACGTCGCATGGTAGTACATTTCCGCGTCGTCATGAACGATGCTGACGGCAGCCATGTCCCCTTCCAGCTTTCCCGGGGCCTCGGTTAGTCGGAGGGTTGCATTGATGAGTGAGCCCGTCGGTGCAGTAAGTTCCATAGCGATGATGTCGTGGGTTCGCGAAACGAAGACTCGCCGGACCCAGTCGCCCCGGTTGTCCGTCCAGAAGACAGAGATTTCACCGGTCTCCAGATCCGTTTCCCGCCGGTATCCGATGGGTGTGCCGTCACTTTCCGTAGAGACGTGCATATGAAACCCGGGGTGTGTTCGATCGTACCGCGGACGTCCACCCCTGAACTGTTTGCCGTACAGCTCGCGATTTTTCTTTTTCACTTCCTCGACAATGTACATATCCGCGTCGAGATAGCGCCCGGCCTGCGCTATCTTCCCCGCCATCTTCCAGGCCTCGCGAAGATCAGGCGTCTGCGGCCTGTAATCATTGCCCACCGTCCAGAGTTTTTCGTGGTTGACGATCACAAGATCATCCAGGGGAAGTCCCATAACCATGATGCCAGTGCAACCATTGCCGCTGATCATAGCGTCTTCCCACCGCAGGGGCGGTTTGGTGCTGATCACTCTTGTTGGTATCGTCTTGTTTTCATTTCCCGCAAAGCCGCGCGAGGCCTCCGATGGGGAACTTGTGGTCAAGAGCAATGCTGCTACAGCAGTTACCATGATAAAGTTTTGTCGGTACATTTGTCCGATACTCTCTATTTTGCAGAAAAGCTTGCTTGGTTACTCATAGTGAAACCGTTCACGGCACAGCGCCACGAACCGGTAATTTTATTTTCGCTTCTGCGGGACAAAATGTCAAGTTAAAATATACTGAATGAAAATGCCAGGTAGTAAAAGTTGTAATTACAAAAATCACAAGACTTTACGATCGGCCCGTGCGGCTCGCACCCACCGGCCACTCCTTACTTTGTTGCCAATAATAATGTTATCCGACTTTCGCGGCCCTCCGCTTAAAAAACATCCTTGACAACAGACCGTAAACGGGTATAATCAGCGAGAATTGGCGTTTTACGGCTGGGCGTGTTGGCCGGCCGAACGGGAAAATCAGGCCCCAAGGGCCTGAACGGTTACGGAGCAAGAGGGCTATGTTTTCATCATCGGCAAAAATCTTTTTGGCAATCGTCATATTGATTATTTCTATCAGCTCGGTTCTTAACGCTGATGTATCGATTTCCAAATCAAATAACACATTAGTTATAGAAAATAATATAGTTAGATTTGAGTACGACCTGTCCGGAGGTCAATATAACGCAATCGATAAGCGGGATAATACCGTTTGCGTACAAGATGGCTATTTTCAAATTGATGATTACCCGACCACGGCGCCAGGCCTTGGGCATACCTGGAAAGCCAAAACGGTGTCAGATGAGCTCGGCAAAGGAAAAGCGATCACCATTAAGAGCAGTAAGCCGGCCCAGCCGGTACTTGTATTTGAAATAACCTTATACGAAGGCAAAGGCATTATTGTTTTTGGCGGCGGGATTGAGAACACAACTGATAATCCTGTTCGACTCAAGCAAATCAAGCCGTTAGCGGGAGGTACGCTTTTTCCAGGATTTGACATGACGAAAAACTTTCGGCTGATGGACGGCAACGGCGGAGGCGAACCGCTGGAATGGGGAGTGAAAAAATATACCGCCGTCCATAAAGGTAATTATATTCATTCGCGTAATAATCTGCTGATGACTTTTGGCGAACATGACACACGCCGATCGTTGGTTATGGGCGGCCTGACGTATAATGATTATGAGAAGTTCGCCACCGTCAGGCAGCCGCGGAAACTGGAACTGTCGTTAGGCCCGGACGGGAGAAAGTCGCTGGCGTGCTATCTGAATTTGCCGGATGATAAAACTGATAACGCTTCGAGCGGTGAGTCACTATGCCTGGTGAAGGGTGACGAAAGGCAGGTCTTCAGTTCTTTCCACGCCTACAAATCATTCTGTGGTGACGAGATCACGACAGCCGCAGCCGGAAAGGATGGTGTTATTCTGGAAGCTTCCGGCCTGAACGCGGAAACCAGATATTACCTGGGATTTTGCTGGTGGCATACGGATGAGAAAGACCGAATTCAATCGGTAACGGTGGACAGTGGCAAAGACACGAAAAAATTTGTCCTGCTGGACAAGAAAACTCTGCCTATGTGGAACAATAAAAAGAAAATTGCTCCGGAACAAGTTGAACTTCCGATCCCTGCCAAAGCATACGCTTCCGGTAAGATGAGGATTCTGTTTGAAAGCCAAACCGATAAACCTCTCGCGGTTGTTGTCGGTGAGGTGTGGCTTCGTAAAGGGACAGGGGCGCCTCTGCTGCCGTCGGAATTGACGCCGGTTAACGAAGCACTAAGACCCCGTCACAAAATAACCGGTGAACTGTACGCCCGAGACCCGGTGGGTAAACTGGTTGACCCGGGAGTATATTATCTGCCGAAGGATCGATTTTATGTTGATTTTGTCACCGGTAATCCATTTGATAATCTGGAACAATACGGCCGGTATATTCGACTGGCTCAAAAGATTGAATTGAATATGTACGATTTTCCAACCGTATGTCTGTGGTATGCTAATCACGGTGGTTACGGCGGCGGCAAGGCCAAGAATGATACGGTCGGAGCGGTGGCAGAGATAGAAGCAATCGCCAAAAGCGGTTTTTTGAAATACTCCCGGGCGGCAGTGCGACTGGTGCCCGATTGCTACACCAAAAATAATCAGCAGGGCTGGTGGGACGATGAGCATTTCCAGAAGCACGGCAGCACGAATCTGGGGGATTTCGAAGGCGGCACGTACAAGGCACCCTACGAAACTTCGGAGAAATGGGGTAAGGCGATTACCGAACGCGGCGGTATTCCCCTGACATATTGCCAGACAGGTTTTCGCTCGGAAGATTACGCGCATACATTCCCAGAGCACATGCTGTTCAATAAAAGCGTGGCCTGGATGAACGAATCTAATAAACGGCCCCTGGACGATGACGATTTCTGGGGCAACGCCTGGCGAAAGAGTTACCAGGTTTGGAGTTATGACTACACGGACCCCGGGTTTATCAAACACGTGCGGGAGGTGTACAAGAGTTTTCGATCCGGTGGGATTAAGGGATTGATGTTTGATTATCCGGCCCGGGGCTGGGCCTCCGGCGGCGGTATGGAAGATAAATATTCCACCACGGCGGCGGCATACCGTAATATTTTCGCGTTGGCCTACGAAGGACTGGGACCGGAATGCTATTTACATGAGCGGAATATGGAGCGAGGCTCGGATATTACCCTGGGCCTGGTGGCTTCCCAGCGTACGGAAAATGACACCGACCGGATTAGGCCGGGCGTGGTCACACGATGCGGGCTGCGCTGGTACAAGAACCGAGTGGTGGTTAATTACGACACGGATTCGAAAAATATCTACCGGCTTCAGGAAAATCGCGATGTGGTACGCAACCTGTT
Source organism: uncultured Pirellulales bacterium (assembly GCA_964634165.1). GTDB lineage: Bacteria > Planctomycetota > Phycisphaerae > Sedimentisphaerales > Anaerobacaceae > JAUVYQ01. Next base: position 15,663 of record CAZWKM010000004.1, read on the forward strand.
AACCATGTCCTACGTCACCACGGGACGATTACTGCTGGCCAACAGTTTCACGCAATTGAAGCCGGAAATCATACATGACCTGACTCGAATATATCCGTTCCACACGACACCGAAAACGGCCCGGCCAGTCGATGCGTTTACGCGGAAATATCCCCGAATATATGACTTTAAAGTATCCCCGGTGTGGCATCAATTAACTTTATATAATGCTGACTATAAAAACAAAATGGACATCGGCGTAACCCTTGCCGGCAATACCGCAGAAGGCGCCCTGGGATTGAATCCCAATAAGGAATATTATGTGTATGATTTCTGGAACGATGCCTTTGTCGGTAAAATCAGTGGGAACAGCGAACTTTCACAGCAATTACGGCCCGGAGAGGCCCGCATGATGTCTGTACATGTAGTCAAGGAACATCCCCAATTCATTTCCACAAATCGCCATATTATGCAGGGCTATATTGATCTGGTCCAAATTGAATGGCTCCCAAGGCGAAATATTTTGACCGGGATCAGTAAAATTGTAGGAGATGACCCTTACGTAATCACTGTAGCGGCAAATGGTTATGTACCAAAAACCGCTAAAGTCAACGATCCGGACACTCAAGCAGTACTTGAAAATACCGATACCGGGCTGGTAAAATTAACCCTAACACGATCTAAAAATGCTATTGTGGAATGGACCGTAAAATTTCAATAAAGCAAGCGTAGCCCGGACAAAAAGTAGGGCGGGCCATGCCCGCTATTTGGGGTTGATTGCGTTGGCGATTTTATACCATTTTTCACGGATTGGTTCCACCGGCCACTCCTTATTTTTGTCGCCAACCATATTATCAGACTTTCGCTGCCCTACGCTTAAAAAATCCTTGACAGCGGTGCGAGAATTGGTTATGTTGACTCTAAGTTGTTGTTTTGTAGCTGGTTGTGTTCAGGCTTGGTGGCCTAAACGGTTACTATTTGTGCATCAAGCCTAGTTTAATTGACTATTTGGAGGCTGTTTGTGATCAGCGTAAAAGCAATTTCCTGTCAGTTTTACAATATGGACATTTGGTCTATACTCTTACAAACTATCTATTTAAAGGAGAAAGCTATGCAGACAAGAACGGTTACATGGGTTAGATGTCTTTTATGTATTGTATTAAGTGTTGTATTTTTGGGTACGATGGCGCATGCAGCGGGAAAAGATGAAAAAGGCGGCGGTTACTACTCTGAAGCCCAAATCTTTGATTCCCGACCTCTTGTTGATAGAGAGATGCACTTTGGTCATATTGGTGTAACTGGTTTACAGGTACGTATTTATAAGGGTATTACCATTAAGGTGGAAAAAACAGAACCCAACACACCAGCACACAATAAATTTAAGGTCGGAGAGATTATCACTGGGATAAATGGTATTTCATTAAAAGGCAAGAATGCTTTTGTAACATTGGGCAATGCGCTCACAAGAGCTGAAGCAACAGACGGCAAGATGATCTTTGATGTACAATCTGGTAATGATGCAGCAGCAAAGAAGGTAGAGGTGGTTATCCCCGTTTTGGGCAGCTACAGCAAGACCTGGCCCCTCAAATGTGAGAAATCAAAGAAGATAATCAAACAGGCAGCTGAATTTTATGCTAATAAGAAAAAGTTCAAGCAAGAAGGCGTGGGCGGAGCAATGGCCTGTCTGTTTTTGCTCTCAACTGGTGATGATAAGTATTTGCCGCGTGTCAAAGAGTACTTTGACAGATTCGTAAGGAATCCAAACGGCATCGGAGATCACACCTGGAACAATGGATATAACGGTATAGCCTGTGCGGAGTACTATTTGCGGACAGGCGACTCATCTGTCATGCCGGTTTTGCAGTATTTTTGTGATAATGCTAAAGAACGGCAAATGTTTGGTTGCAGTTGGACTCACTGGGGTAGGGGTATTAGCCCTGGTTATGTGGCTGGTGGTCTGATGAATCCGGCCGCTGCCCAGGTATTAACATCTCTATTGATGGCCAAAGAGTGTGGTGCTGTGGTTGATGAGTCCACCCTGCTTGGGTCTTTACGCTTTTTTTATCGCTTTGCCGGGCATGGTACAGTGCCCTATGGTGATCATCGTGGCGAAGGCGGACTGGGTTCGAATGGCAAAGATGGTATGATTGCTGTCACCATGCAGATTGCCTCCGGCGCACAAGGAAATGTTTCGATTTATACAAAGGCAAAGAGATACCTGAGTATGTCAATGATCTCGAGTTATCCTGTAATGGTTCGCGGACATGGTGATGACGGACGTGGTGACGCTATGTGGCGTGGTATTACTTCATCATATCTCATGGAAGAAAAACCTGCTATGTATCGTGAGGCAATGAACCGTCTCACCTGGTGGCATGATCTCAGTCGTCGTCCGGGTGGTGGTATTGGCGTTTCTACCTGTCAGAGTTTTGATGATGTCGGTTCGGGTGCAGGGGTGGCTTTGTCTTATACTGCACCCTTAAAAACACTGCGTATCACCGGGGCGCCACGTTCGAAGTACGCAAAAGACTTCGAACTTCCCGAACATCTATGGGGCAGGGCGGCAGACCTGGCGTTTCTTAACATCGAGAACAGCCCGGGATATAGAAGATACGGTAAGCCAGAGCCGACTCACATCCCTTTTTACAAATTTGGCGGCGCTTACAGCAGACCATCTGATGACTTGAAGACGGTTCCCAAAGATGAAATGCTTAAGAATGTATTTCATAAACGCTATATGATTCGTGTACAAGCTGCCAAGGCGTTGCGTACTGTCGGTGCTTTGGATGGATTGGAAAAGCTTCTGACAAACAGGGATCCACGCGTACGCCGTGCAGCCCTTGATGGTATAATAGATTACAACTATTGGTTTAGTATGGGTAGAGATGCGATTAAAACTGAAGCATATACCGAAAAGATGCTTACTGCTATCAAGAAGATGTTATCCGATCCCAAAGAGGCCCTGTATGTGGTTGATGGCGCCTTGTTTGCTATGCGCAATGCACCAGCCAAGGTCATTAGTGAAAACATAAAAGTGATAATGCCCTGGACAACACACGAGGATTGGTGGTTACGGGAATCCTCCTTTGTGGCTCTTTCGGGACTTGAGAAAGATGATGCCGAGTATCTTAAGATAGTACCAACGCTGGTGACTATGATGATAAAAGAGTATCACACTATGCCACGGCAAAGAATGACAAGTCATCTGAGAAGCGTTCTTCGGAAAAAGAAACAGAAGAGCGAGATTGGTAAATTGATTTTGGCCGGAATGCTAAAGGCCGCTAAAGAGAGTAAAATCATACCAGGCGTACGTTCTGCTGAGGGGGCATACAATGCCGCCATGGCTGCAAATGTATGTCTGGTACAAGCACCAGAGACAGCCGTACAAATTGCGAAGATAATGCAATCACGCTTTAGTGTATTGGACACGGGTCAAATAATCCAACTGGTAGCAACCCCAAACTCAAATCGTGAAGGCAGACCCTATGGTCTCTACACAACTTTGGAGAAGTTGAGCCCGGATCAACGCACAGAACTGACAGATATTCTCTTCAGTAGCTACCGGGGCGAATTAGTCAAACGCATGAAGGCAGCGGGAAGAGAAGACCGATCTCTGATTGATACCATCATTGATCTTACAAAGCTCAAGAAACCGGTTGCAGGCTGGAATGCCATAGGCAAGCCAAAACCGGCGGATCGTGAATGGCGCTTTATCTCGTTTGATCCGCAGGAAAAAGATAAGATGCACCCGCGCGAAAAAAAGCGTTTTCGTGATGTTACCCTTCCCGCAGGAATGGAAAAGTGGTATATGTCCGATTTTGATGATAGTAAATGGAAAAGTGGTAAAGCCCCGATAGGTAAAGGTCTATTTAAACGTGGTAATACAACTTTCAAGAATAACTCTGAATGGGGAGACGGTGAATTCGTATTGATGCGAACCACGTTTGAGCTTGATGCCCTTGATTATGACTCATATCGTATAAGCGTTTTAGCCAGCCAGGGATTTCATATCTATTTAAATGGCCACAGAATACACACCTACGTATGGTGGAAGGATATGCCGTATTATCGGTTGATCATGCTCGGCTCCAGGGAGATTAATTATTTAAAAAAAGGTACCAATGTTCTGGCCATATATAGCAATATTGAGTATCCAAAAGGCGTGGCTCTTGGGCAGGTAGATCTCTATCTGGAAGGTCTCAAAAATAAGGATCTCGAATAGGTAAAGAGCAATCTACTTATATTAAGTCTGACTGGTAGAACATAAGGAGAGACATGATGAGAAAACAGAACTGGATCAGAACCGGGCTTGCAGTAATAGCATTTGTGGTTTTTCTTAACATCTCTTATGTGTGGGCTGGCAGTGTGCCCGACCTGACCAAAGGCGAAACCACAGGCGTTAACCGCAAAGCGACCTACAATCTGGGCCCAACAGGAATGCGAGGCTGGATTTATACGAAACCGGCGAGCTATCTGGATAGCGTGCAGGGGCGGACGACGGCGGCCAGCCGCCAGATTCTGGTCACGCATGTCGGGGTCAAGTCGCCCGCGGACGGCGTGATGGAAACGAATGACGTTATCCTGGGCGTGGGCGGCAAGCTGTTTGCCGACGATGCCCGCAAGAGTATCGGCAAGGCGATTACAGAAGCGGAGAAGATGAAAAACAACGGCATCCTGAAACTCACCAGGTTCAGAAACGGGAAAACGGAAGACGTTCAGCTCAAACTGAGAGTCATGGGTTCGTACAGCGCCACGGCGCCCTACCGTTGTCTCAAATCAAGGCGTATTTTGGCCGATGCCTGCAAGGTGCTTGAGAAAGAGCCGTTGAATGACGATCAGTGGGGGGCCGTTGGCGGCCTGGCCCTGCTGGCCACCGGTAAACCTGAATATCTGCCTAAGGTGCAGGCGTTTGCGCGGTCCATGGCAGAAAAGGAACTGCGCCGTGAGGGTGGCGGCGCCTGGGACTGTGGCTACAAGAACGTATTTCTCAGCGAGTATTATCTGCTCACCGGCGACAAAAAAGTTCTGCCCGGGATCAATGCGCTTACCATCAAGCTTGCCAGGGGGCAGGGCATGTATGGCACTTTCGGACATGGCTTTTCGGCTTTGACCCCTGAGGGAAAGCTCCATGGATCGATTCCTCCTTACGGGCCGGTGAATCAGGCCGGGTTGATCGCCAATCTTGCGATCGTTCTGGGCGGGAAGTGCGGCGTGGACGATCCGGAAATCGACGACGCCATCGTCAGGGCGTCCAGGTTCTTCGGTTACTTTGTGAATAAGGGCGCGATCCCTTACGGCGAACATCTGCCGTGGCCCTATCACGAAAACAATGGCAAGAACGCCATTACCGCCATCATGTTTGCAGTACAAGGCGATCGGATCGAGGCGGCGCGGTTCTTCTCGAAGATGTCGACGGCGGCATACGCTAACCGCGAGTATGGTCATACGGGTCAGGGATTCAGCTACCTGTGGAGCGCGCTGGGAGCCAATGCCGGCGGGCCGCTGGCCGCCGCGGCATTCGTGAAGGAGGCGCAGTGGCACCTGGATCTGGTGCGCCGCTGTGATGGTTCTTTTACTTACGACGGGGGAGAACAGTACGGCGCCGGCAGAACGCACGATAACACCTATTATGGCCGGAGCGGCTATTACGGGCTTAGTCCAGCCGCCACCTACGTCCTGACCTATTCGATGCCGCTGAAGAAACTCTACATCACGGGGAAGGATGCGAAGAGGACAAACTGGCTGAGCAAGAAGGATGTTGCGGAAGCCATCGCGTCCGGACGCTTTGATGTTGACCGTAGGAAGAAGACCGCGAAGGAGCTGGTGGCGGCGCTCGGAGATTGGTCGCCGGTCGTTCGCGGCTGGGCGGCGGAGGAACTGGCCAAGCGACCTGAAGCGAAAGCGATGACGCCGGCGCTGATTGCAATGGCGCAAGGCAAAAATCCGAACGTGCGTCAGGGGGCCTGTGAGACCCTCGGCTGCCTCAGGAGCACAGAGGCCCTGCCCGTCTTCATCCAGCTGCTCCGGCACGATGACCGCTGGCTGCGGTTCAAAGCGGCCAATGCCCTCAAGAAAATGAGGAATGCCGCACGGCCGGTACTTCCCGATATGCTCCGAGCGGTCGCCGACACCGCCGAGCCACTGCAACCGATCGCCTGGGACGATCCCATTCAGCTCGCCCATGGGGAACTGGCGGACGCTCTGTTCGGCGGATTATTAAGGAATTCCATCAAGGACATCGACCCGAAACTGCTGCATCCTGCCATCAGGGCCGTCGCCACAAACCCGGACGGCATGGCGAGAGCGAAGCTCAGGCACACGTTTGAAAATCTGCTGACCGCGGACGACATTCAGGCGCTGGCGCCGGACATATTCGCCGCCGTCAAAACGCCGAGCCCGGCTGATATGATGTTCGCAAATGAAATCCGAATGGGTGGATTCAAAGCCTTGGTGAAATATCACTTCAAGGAAGGCATTGAAGCAGGCGTTGACTTCGCAAAAACTCAGGGCGGGCACGGCAGCGAGAGCAGAACCGGAAGAATAATGAAGGGGATAATGAGCTATGGCACGGCAGCACGTGAAGCGATCCCTCAACTCAAAGAGTTGATCGTTCAATTCAACACTCAATGCAAAAACAGGCAATTCCCCTCAGGCGAACTCAATAATAGGAGAGTCAACGCGGTCGAGGAAGCTATTAAGAGCATCGAAACCGCAAAGGGTCATCCCAAACTACGGAGTATCGCTAAGTAAGAAACTCCTCACCATGTCCAACCGCGTGGCAACCCTCCACCCTCTCCCCCGGGGGCGGAGGATTGAGGTGCGGGTGTGAAATGTTCCGTGGGATGAGATATGAACAATAACCAAGAAGGGATGCGATATATGAAAGAAAAACTGATAATCGGCGTGAGAATTGGTTATATCGATTCTAAGTTGTTGTTTTACGGCTGGGCGCGTTGGCCGGCCAAACTGGAAAATCACGCCCCAAGGGCCTGAACGGTTACGCTTAATAGGAGTCAGTGATGGCAAAAAAACATTTCCAACAACTTTTCGGTAACGGAAATTCATGGGTGGTGTTCTCTGTGACGGTTTGGTTAGTGGGGCTGACTATGATGCCTGCGCTGGTATTCGGCGGCGAATATGCCAGGAAAACACCGAATCCGGCAGGCGAAATCATACCGGCCTTGCCGCCAATCAAGCCGCTGTTTGATTTTCCCGTACGCGATACATCAATCTGCCTGGGACCAGATGGCACATACTATTTGACGGGCACCACGGGGCACCCAACCTGGTGGAAGACCAACGACGGCGTACGCGTGTGGAAATCGAAAGATCTGAAGAGATGGGATTTCCTCGGTTTAGTGTGGAGCATCGAGGAACACGGTACCTGGCAGAAGAAATCCGTGGATGGTAAACGTGCGGTCTGGGCTCCCGAAATCCATTACATAAATGGCACATTCTGGATTCCCTATTGTATGAATTACGGAGGCACAGGACTTCTCAGAAGCACCACCGGGAAAGCTGAAGGGCTATATATAGATGTCAAGAAGGATGGGCCACTGACTGGTGAGATTGACGCATCTCTGTTTCAGGATGATGATGGCAAGGTTTATTTCGTTTACCAAAATGGCAAAATCGCACGCATGAAGGATGATATGAGCGGATTGGCTGAGAAACCACGTCTGCTGAAACCGAACAACCATAAACATGTAGGATTTGAAGGGGCCTTCATAACAAAGATGGGCGCGAAGTATCTTCTGGTTTGCGCGGAATTCAACAAAAGGGGAAATAGCGGAACGTACGACTGTATGATTGCCAGTTCCGACAAGCTTCTCGGCCCTTATGGTGAGCGCTATCTTGCCATTCCTCACGGTGGCCATAACATGCTGTTCAAAGACGGAGAAGGAAACTGGTATTCCACATTCTTTGGCGCTGCCAAAAGGCACGACAAGACCGCTCCATTCAATGAGAGGCCCGCCATACTTCGGATTGAGACCGACGAGAACGGGAGGGTCCGGCCTTTGCTGACTGAGTGAATATGTCGGCACGGTTATAGACCATCCCTTTATTGAATAGAATACTGTGCCGCCAGGCCATAGGTTGGAAAATGACTGTGAGTTCCGCGCGGCCTGGCTATAGTCGGCACGAAGGTGTACACGGCTGAATACTTCAGTGACAGCCTTGCGATAGTGGATGTAGATTCAAAAGGGCAACACCGCCCTCGATCGCTGCTTCTGGATCCGCAGAACCCGATGACGGCCGTTCGTAAAGACGAGACGTTGTTTAATGATGCGACAATCTGCTTTCAACAATGGCAGAGTTGTGCAAGCTGTCATCCCGGAGGGGGGCGGCTCGACGGGTTAAACTGGGACCTGGTCAATGATGGAATCGGCAATCCAAAAAACACCAAGAGTCTGCTCCTGGTGCACAAAACCCCGCTCCCGAACGTGGCAATGCCTACAACAAGTGCGATGAATGACACAATTCTTCTCACTTCACTGCAGCTAAGAAGCGTTTCATTGCTTGAATTCCTGTACCGTCTCTCGTATTTCCTCAACTTCTGTCTCAAGGTCCCGCAATTGCCTTTGGGTCATTTGCACCTTTGAATGGTCTGCCATGCTGGTATATAATCTTTCCATTTCTTTCAAACTGGCCTTTTGACATGCGATTCCCACCAGGCGAGTAATAAGCAAGCCATCTTTATTTGCACTTAATGCTCTTCCTCTTTCTAATCCGGATATGAGATATGCTTCTGCTCTGGCATAATCATTATTAGAAATACAAACTTGCGCTTGCGCAATAACATCTTTAATATGAATACGATACTGACGGCAGGAATCCATAACTTCAACTATTGCTGTTTCCTGGTCCTCTGGTGATAATTGCCAGAATTCACGTTCATTTATGGTCTGCATATATGGACTACTGAAAACGTCAAGAGACAGGTATTCTCTTTCCGGAACTGTCTCGTCTGATACGGCTAATTCAGCTTTCCAGAATCCGTCTACAAATTCTTCTACTATTTTGTCCTGGTCTTTTCGTGATAATTGCTCGAATTCCTCCTTCGTTATAGAAGAACCATCCGGAGTTGTTGGTTTTGACGGTCTTTTGTCCGGCGGCTGTCCTGACTTATCTGCTGGAGTTCGAGCTGTAGATGTTGTCTCAGGTGGAATAGATTTTGAGATGGGCGTGTTCTTATCTGATGGATTATTAAAAATTAAAAACAGCCCTATAGTTAGTACTATACAACCTGCTAATATGGCCGTTATCTTTTTCATTGGGCCATCTCTCTTAACATAACTGCCCGACAGGCGAACCAAAGGCCTTATTCTCTGTTGCTCCTATATCTTCTACACCATTAGGGTCCTCTCCAAGAACCTTGTCAATAGAAATTCCGTTTGTTTTGGCCACGAAGACACGAATGCTCAAAATGAGATTGTACTGCTCTGCGAAGTACTCGCTACGCAGCACGAGCCGGATTTCATCCAAGGGCCGGACCTTCAGTGCTGCGCTGGTCGCAAAAATAAAAAGACAGAAAATTCGTAATTTTTTTT
>CAZWKM010000005.1:0-7108 GCA_964634165.1 uncultured Pirellulales bacterium
TCAGGGTTTATGAAGGTTCGCTTTAATAGTGACAACTTTGTGTGCAGAATCTTTACTGGTAAAGCTGTCATTATAGCAGGTATTTATGTCAGAAAAATGCTCAGCGGCAAATAAGGGAGTTTTCAGTGCTGCTGTCTGTGCGAATAAGCAGATTGGACAGCGGTTCTATCGGCTCGGACTGGAATTTTCGGGGGCCGGCGCAGAGGCATTCGATAATTGTAAGGCGGGACAGTTTGCCGAATTGGATGTTTCGGGGACCGCCCTGCCGGCGGCGGAAGCCATACCGGAAGATTTGGTCGATGTGTCAGGGCGAAGAATACTGCTGCGGAGACCTTTTAGTTTTTGTGATGTTACTGCCAAAAAAAATAAAACCTTCGCTGAGATTCTTTACTGTGTTGTCGGGCCTGCAACTTTGCGAATGACAACCTTATCGGCGGGCGATTCGGTCAGCATAATTGGGCCTTTAGGGAACGGTTTTTGGGTGCCGGAGAGCAAGAAAAGGGCCCTTCTGGTTGCCGGCGGGATGGGTGCTGGGCCGTTAGAGCATCTGGCGAAGGTTTTTACGGCTGATTATCCTGATATGGAAGTGATTGCGTTTGCCGGTGCGAAGACGGTGAAAGAACTGCCTTTTGAGGCGCGATTGGATGAGATTTCGCAACAGTTGGGGTTTTTCTTAGGGGAGTTTGCCAAGTATGGCATAGAATCGCTGGTGGCAACGGATGACGGCTCGGCGGGGTTTGCCGGACTTGTAACCGATTGTCTTTCGGAATGGCTTGGAAAATCTGATTTAGCCGACGAGAATATGATTATCTATGGCTGTGGGCCTGAGCAAATGCTTGCGCAGGCGGCTGAAATTGCTAAAGATAAGAAAATCGATTGTCAGGTCAGTATGGAGCGGCGGATGGCCTGCGGGATTGGGGTCTGCCAGAGCTGTGCGGTTGAGTGCAGAGTGGCCGGCTCAAACGAAACTGTTTATAAGTTGTGCTGTGAGGATGGGCCGGTCTTTGATTCTAACGAATTAGTTTTTAGTGCTTAGTTTTTAATTTTGAGTTATGGTTAACGCTCACAAGGTTTGACATGAGCCAATTCAAAGTGATGAAATTTCAAGATTTCGTAAAGGATGGGAGCGAGAGTTATGATAAGGGTGTGCTGACAATAACGTTAGAATCGTGGCGAAACTTTCACAAAGTTGCAGAACAATTTCAGGATTACGAAGATTATGTGTGGCGTGGACAAAGGTGTGAGAACTGGTCCTTAAAGGCCAAATTCGATCGTATTGCATCCAATATAACAGAAAAAGAGCGAAAAAAGAAACTCGGTGCCCATCTGAAAGAATTTAAACGTGCAGTGGTAGGACGTCGAGGAGTCAGTCCGCCCAAGCTTAATGATCAAGAGCACTGGGCTTTGGGACAACACTACGGATTGATCACACCACTAATGGATTGGACTCTGTCACCTTTTGTTGCAGCTTTCTTTGCATTCACCGAGGAAGGAGAACATCCTGTGAGTCCTGAGTTGATGGAAAAGATGGAGGAAGAGCTAAGTAAGGATACGCTTGATAAGCTGAAAGTAGAGCTGGGAGGAAATCTGAAAACAGACAACAGAATTGTTTATGGACTTAATAGAGATATAACTCGCTGGTACATTGAGTACACCAGGTGGACACCGGGAAATTTAGCGAAAAACAAAAAAGACCTTGTTGGGTTTCCTGATCTAATGTTAGATGAAAACTACCGCCTGCTTAGCCAAAGAGGATTATTTACAATTTCACTTGCAGGTGAAGACATTAAAACCTCGATCCAAGAACATACTCTTTATGGAAAAAAAGAGGGAGATGACAGGATCATATTTGTAGAAGTAAAAATACCTAATAAGGACCGCAAAGAATGCCTAAAATCACTTGACTTAATGAATATTAACTATATGAGTCTGTTTCCAGACATGTACGGGGCAACAAAGTTCTGTAATCTTAAGCTTGAGAACGAAGAACACTGAAAAAGAATTGGTGGATTCCTGCTTTCGCAGGAATGACATCTGAGATAAAACAATATGAACGATAGAGTTGATATATCGACAGATTTTGCGGGATTGAAGTTAGCGAATCCGGTGCTTACGGCTTCGGGGACATCCGGGTACGCTGACGAGTTAGCTGATTTTATGGATGTAAACTCGCTCGGCGGGTTTATTACCAAAAGTATCACGCGCCGGCCAAGAAAAGGTAATGCGACGCCGAGGATTGTTGAGACCGATTCCGGGATGCTTAACGCAATCGGGTGGGCGAATATCGGGTTGGACGCTTTCGTTAAAGAAAAACTGCCTGTTCTTGAGAAGCTGTCCTGCGCCGTGTTTGTTAATATAGCTGGCGAGACGATTGATGAATACGTTGCAGTGACTGAGCGGCTGGCTGCTGAAAAAGCGATAGCTGGTTTTGAGCTGAATATTAGCTGTCCTAACGTTAAGCTGGGAGGCATAACTTTTGGGACCGACCCGGAGCAGGTAGCAGAAGTCACTTCAGCGGTGAAAAAAGTCAGCGGTGAGAAGATTTTGATGGTCAAGCTGTCACCCGCCGTTACGGATATCAGCGTAACTGCTCGAGCGGCGGTTGAGGCTGGTGCTAACGCACTTAGCTTGATAAATACATTTACGGCGATGGTTATCGATGTTGAAACTCGCAAGGCGGTTCTGGCCAACAAGACGGGAGGATTGTCGGGGCCGGCAATAAAGCCGATAGCAGTTTATCTGGTCAATAAGATTTATAATGAGGTCGCCAAAGGTTCTGGAATCCCGATTCTGGGAATGGGGGGAATCAGGACCGCTTCGGACACTATCGAATTTATTATTGCGGGAGCGTCGGCGGTGGGTGTCGGTACGGCGAATTTTATTGAGCCGGGATGCGCGGTAAAAATTATTGAAAGCATAAAAAAATATTGCGCTCGTAAAGAAATAGCAAATATCAAAGAATTAGTCGGGTCCCTTGAAGTAAAATAGGATTTTACAAATTAAACTTTATTGCTAATATCGTTAAGAAAGCGAGGATGGGAATGAAAAGTCTGCATATCAAAGTTATGCTTTCGGTCTTTCTGTGCGCATCTTTTGTGTTGAATGCAGCGATAGCAAGCGACACACGGAATACATTCGTGTTGAAAGCAGATTCGTTCAAGCATTATATTGACACATTCAACGAAAATGATGAGGAACTATATGTCCAACACATTTCCAATGAGAAAGCATGGGAGTTTGTCGGCGCGAATGTTCCGCTGTTTGAATGTCCGGACAAGGATTTGGAGCGGACGTACTACTTTAGGTGGTGGACGTATCGGAAACACATAAAGCTGACGCCGGATGGGTTCGTAATCACTGAGTTTCTGCCAAAGGTTGGATGGTCGGGCAAGCACAATACCATTAACTGCCCTGCCGGGCATCATTTTTACGAGGGTCGTTGGCTGCACAATCGGAAATACTTAGACGATTATGCGGTGTTCTGGTTCCGCAAAGGTGGCAGCGTGCGAAGTTACAGCTTCTGGGCTGCGGATGCAATGTGGGCGAGGTATTTGGTAACAGAGGATAAGCAACACGTTACCGACCTGCTTGCTGATTTGAGCAGCAACTACAAAGCGTGGGAGAAAAAGAGGCTTGAGCCGGATGGTTTATTCTGGCAAATCGATGACCGGGACGGTATGGAGGTTTCCATAGGCGGCAGCGGAAAGCGTGCTACAATCAATTCCTATATGTACGGTGATGCGATTGCGATAGCCAGGATTGCGACGTTGGCAGGCACAAAGAAATTGGCTTCAGAATATCAGGCGAAGGCAGCAAAGATTAAGGAACTTGTTCAAGCCAGACTATGGGACAGCAAGGCGAAGTTTTTCAAGACGCTTCCTCGCAAAGCAGAGAAACTTGTTGATGTGCGCGAACTGCTTGGCTATGTGCCGTGGTACTTCAATTTGCCGGATGTGGGCAAGGGATACGAAGTTGCGTGGAAGCAATTAATGGACCCGAAGGGTTTTTATGCACCGTTCGGGCCGACAACGGCAGAGCAGCGTCACGTTAAATTTTCTATCTCCTATAAAGGTCATGAATGCCAGTGGAACGGGCCGAGCTGGCCCTTTGCCACCACGCAAACTCTCACGGCTCTGGCCAACCTGCTGAATAACTACAAGCAGGACACCATCAGTAAAGCCGACTATTTTGAAACGCTGAAAATCTATACGAAAAGTCATCGTCTAAAGCGAGAGAACGGTCGGGTCGTGCCCTGGATTGATGAGAACCTCAATCCCTATACAGGTGACTGGATTTCGCGCACACGATTAAAAAGCTGGAGGAACGGTACGTGGAATGCGGGAAAAGGCGGTAAAGAGCGCGGCAAGGATTATAATCATTCGAGCTATTGCGATTTGATAATTTCGGGGCTTGTGGGCCTTCGGCCTCGGCCGGATGATATTGTTGAGGTCAATCCATTAATTGGCGCCGATACGTGGGAGTGGTTCTGCCTCGACAACGTGCTGTACCACGGCCGGATTATCACAATTATATGGGACAAAACCGGCAAGAAATACGACAAGGGAAAGGGTCTGCGGGTGTTTGCAAATGGTAAAGAGATTGCACAATCGGAAACCATCGGCCGGGTAACAGGCCGATATCAAAGAATCGATTAGCTTACTTCTGGAGGAAGAATGATGACCGATGAGAAGTTTAGAAGAGAGAACGTGCCGCTTAAGCTGCTTGCTGCGGTGAATGTGGTTGTGCTGCTGCTGGTTGCGGCGGGCTTGGCGGCAGGACAGAGGTTGGCGCTGGATGAAAGGCCGGCTGTTCCTGATGAATGGGGGTATCGGCCCACTGAGGGCGCAATGTCTGCGGTGAATCCGCCGAGTTTTAGCTGGCGGCCACAAAAGGGTTTGACGTGGGAGGTTATGTGCACAGGCAATCAGCCGTATGCGAATATTGGATTGCACTGGAAGGATATTGAGTTCAATGTTTATTATCCATCAAAGACTTTACCTGCTGGGACATATACATGGAGTTACCGGGGCAAGGACAGCAAAGGTAATTATACGAACTGGAGCCAGCCGAGGACGTTCACCATTGCGCGTGATGCCACAGCTATGCCAATGCCGGTGCGAAAGGAACTACTTTCACGGATACCAAAAACGCATCCACGACTGTTCGTTCGTCCCGAGAACCTGCAGCGGCTGCGAGGACTGGCAAAGGGAGAAATGAAGGACAAGTACGATAGACTGGTGAGAGAATGTGAGAGACTTGTGGCGAATCCGCCTGCTACCAAAGAGCCGCCGAAGTATCCGAAAGGTATGGTGCGCGGCAGTGAGGCCTGGCGGAAAATGTGGTGGGGCAATCGGACGTATACGATAAGGGCACTCAACGGCGCGGCGACACTGGCATTTACACGGCTACTGGGCGGACAAGAACAATACGGGCTTGAAGCCAAAAGAATTTTGCTGGAATGTGCCAAGTGGGAGGCCAAGGGCAGTACCGGTTATCGCTATAACGATGAGGCGGGGATGCCCTACGCCTATTATTTCTCCCGGGCGTACACGTTCGTCAACGACCTGCTTAGCGAGGAGGAGAAGAAAATATGCCGGGGCGTGATGAAGGTGCGAGGCGATGAGATGTACCAGCATCTTTGCCCGCGTCATTTATGGCGGCCTTACGGGAGTCACGCGAACCGGGCGTGGCACTTTCTGGGCGAGGTTGGTATTGCCTTTCTGGGTGAGGTCGAGGGCGCCGAGGACTGGGTATGGTTCGCTATGAATGTCTTTTACAATGTTTATCCGGTCTGGAGCGACAACGACGGCGGGTGGCACGAGGGTATTAGCTACGGCCATAGCTATCTGGGCCGCTTCACCTGGTGGGCGGACGTGATGCGGGAGGCAATGAGCGTTGACGCTTACGATAAGCCGTTCTTCTCCAGGGCCGGTTACTACACGATGTATCTTATGCCACCAGGCAAAGTCGGCGGCGGATTTGGCGACGGGGCCTGGCGGAGGTCGGCTTCGCGCAACGTGTCACTAATGAGCCAGTTTGCAGCGCAAGCCGGCAACGGACACTGGCAGTGGTACGTCGAACAGATGGGCGGTGCGAGGAAAACGAGCGGTTATATCGGATTCGTTCGCGGCACTTTGCCGAAGGTTGAAGCGAAGCCGCCCGATGGTTTGGCAAGCTCACGGCTGTTTAAGGGCACCGGGCAGGCTTATCTGAACAGCGATTTGAGAGACGCCAGCAAGAGTGTCCAAGTGATTTTCAAATCGAGTCTCTTTGGAACGCAGTCTCACGGCAATGAGGCAAACAATTCGTTTGTGCTTTGGGCATACGGCAAGCGGCTGCTGGTTCGAAGCGGGCATTACGACTCCTATGGAAGCGACCACCACAGCAATTGGGTCTGGAGCACACGTTCGGTGAACAATATCACGGTCAACAACCGGGGACAAGGGAAGCGCACTGCCCAAGCGCAGGGCAAAATCACAGCTTTCAAGACGACTCCATCTATGGACATCGTCGTGGGTGAGGCGGGCCAGGCCTATGAAGATGACATCCTCGACCGCTTCACGCGTGCCATCATTTTTGTTAAGCCCGAACTGATAGTCGTTTACGACCGGCTGGAGGCAAAAGAGCCCTCTACATTTGAATACTGGCTGCACGCTATCAATAAAATCGATGTCAAGCATCAGCACTACATCTGCGTGCGGAACGATGATGTGGTTTGCGATATCGATTTTCTTGCGCCGTCGGGTCTTACCTTTAAGCAGACCAACGAGTACGACCCCAAACCCCGGCCGCGTATCAAACTGCAGGAATGGCACCTGACGGCGACGACACCGGAGAAAAGCAAGCGAATCGAATTCGTGACGCTGTATCGTCCGCATCGCGCGGAGGACAAAGTACCTGATGAAGCCGAACTGGAGCGGATTGACGGAGGCTATGAGCTCAAGGTGAGACTTTCGCAAGGCGACTTTCTCGCACTTCTTCCTACCGATGATAGTGCCACTCTAAGTGCACACGGGATCAAAAGCAAGGGAGCAATCAAGGTCTGTCTGAACCCACCCAGCGGGCCGGTCGAGATCCTTGGGCTTGAAGAATAATCGACTGGAAGGAG
>CAZWKM010000005.1:7208-11387 GCA_964634165.1 uncultured Pirellulales bacterium
AAGGCCACGGGTGTTGGCCTGGGGGCAATGGGACTGCCGTATATTATTCGCTCGTCCGCTCTGGGTAAAGCCGAAACCGTTGCTGCAAGTAATCGTGTCGTAATGGGCTGTATCGGGGTCGGCCCGCGAGGACGGTTGAACACACGGGGACTGATGAGTTATGGGGCACAGGTGGTCGCGGTTTGCGACGTCGATGCCGAGGCCCGCGCATTAGCCAAGAAGGGAGTGGAAGACCACTATGCCGACAAGCAGGGACGAGAGAAGTACACAGGATGCGCAACCTACAATGATTTCCGCGAGTTGCTGGCCCGCGATGATATCGATGCCGTGCTGATAGCGACGCCGGACCACTGGCACGTTCCCATTGCCATTTCAGCGGTGAAGGCGGGCAAGGACATCTACGTCGAAAAGCCGCTCGGGGTAACGATTGCCGAGGGCCAGGCGTTGAGGGATGCCGTGCGGCGGTACGGCGTGGTCTTTATGCACGGGACCGAACAACGGTCGTTCAGCCAGTTTAGATTTGCCTGCGAATTGGTCCGCAACAAGCGTATCGGCGAACTGCAGACAATCAAAGTTGCCTGCCCTGGCGGCCAACAGACCGGCGTGCATCCGCCTATGCCGGTGCCAAAGGGACTGGACTGGGACATGTGGCTCGGCCCCGCTCCGTGGGTGCCGTACACGAGGGCGCGCATTCGTCCGGGCGCCAATCAAGGCTGGTACTTCATCTCCGACTATGCTTCGAGCGGTTTCGTGGCCGGATGGGGTGTGCATCATATTGATATGGCTCAATGGGCCCTCGATGCGGACCACAGCGGTCCGGTTAAGATTGACGGACAAGGTGTGTTTCCCAAAAACGGTCTGTGGGATACGACCCTGACGTGGAGCATCGATTATACATATGCCAATGGTGTGCGGGTGAACTTCACGGACAATAGCAAGAACCGTCAGGGCGTTCGCTTCGAAGGAACGGAGGGTTGGATTCACGTTACGCGCAGCTCAATCGAGGCAGAGCCAAAGTCGGTGCTGCGGTCGGTCATCGGTCCGGACGAGATTCATCTGTATAAGTGCGACAGCGACGACGGGAATTTTGTCGAGTGCGTCAAGACCCGCTCAGAGACCTGTTCGCCCATTGAGGCCGCCCACCGGTCCACGACGGTGTGCTACTTAGGTTACATCTCGATTCTGCTCGGTCGTGAGCTGAGATGGGACCCCGATACGGAGCGATTTGTCAACGATGAACCGGCCAACAGAATGCTGTCACGGTCGATGCGCAGCCCGTGGCATTTGTAAAAAACCAATGAGCTTTTAATGAAATTTGAAAAACAAGCAAAAGGAACAGTTACTCCAGAGGCTCGAATAAGGCATTTTCCAACACCCCCAAACAAGTTTGAGGGTGCCACCCAAATTTCATTAGTAATTCAAAGGTCAATAATAAAGACTTTTGAGGAGGCAGCAGAGTAAGATGGCCAAGGATATGGAACAACTGTACGCCGAACGGCTGAATCGCTACGTTACCGCAATGCGGAACGAGAAACCGGACAAGATTCCGATTCGTCCATTTGTTGCGGAGTTCACGGCCAAGTACGCCGGGTACACCTGCCAGGAGGTAACCCACGATTTCGAGAAGGCGTTTGCGGCCGCCCGCAAGTGCGCGGCGGATTTCGACTGGGACGCTGTGGTCGGCAATATGGTTTACGTATGGACGGGGCTGACGCAGGCCATCGGGACAAAGTACTATGCGGTTCCCGGTATCGATATATCGCCCGAGACCGGTTTTCAGTACCTTGAGCCGCCTGAGGAAAAGGCGTTTATGAAGGCGGACGAATACGACCAGCTCATCGAGGACCCAACGGGGTTTCTGTTCAATGTGTGGCTTCCGCGTATCTCGGCTGACGTCAGTGCGATGGGCGAGCCGACGTCGTATCGCAACAACCTGTCGTTTTTGAAGGGCGGGATGGCGATGCTGAACTACTTCAACGGGTTTGGGAAGCAGAACGCGCTGCTGCGGAAAGAATCGGGGACGGTCTCGGCGATTTCGGGGATTCTGAAGGCACCGTTCGATATTATCGCCGATAAGCTGCGTGGGTACTTAGGGCTGATTACGGATGTGTTCGAGCGGCCGGACAAGGTGCTGGCTGCCTGTGAGGCCCTGATGCCGCACCTGGTGCACGTGGCCCTTTCCGGCGCGGACCCGGACAAGAACGTGCCTATCGGGCTCTGGCTGCACCGAGGATGTGTGCCTTTTTTTTCGCAGAAGCACTTCGAGAAGTTTTTCTGGCCGACATTCAAGCCGATTATAGAAGAGATATGGGCGCACGGGCATCAGGTATTGTTCTACGCCGAGGGTGACTGGAATGCACATTTGAAGTCCTTTGCGGAGCTGCCGGATGGTTCAATCGTTTATCACGTTGACAAGGCGGACATCTTTGAGGTGCACAAGGCGATAGGAGAGAAGTTCTGCATCAGCGGAGGTATTCCTAATTTTCTGCTGAGCTACGGGACGCCGGAGGAAGTGCGCAACTGCTGCAAGAAAGTAATCGACGGTGTGGCCGGCGACGGCGGCTACATTATGGACGCCAGCGCTATTGTTCAAAACGATGCCAAGGTTGAGAATATCAAAGCGATGACAGATTTTACGCGTGAATACGGAGTGTACTAAATGATTATTGATTATTTGTGGAGTTATGCTTGATGGCCGAACAAAAGAAACCAAAGAGGAAGCCGGGTGTTTGTGTCCCCTGGGAAGAAAAGCTAAAGGAGCTACCCAAGATTTCGGGAGACAAGGAGCTCGTGCGAAAGGTGTGGGAAGACATTGACGCATTAGGGTACGTATATATCTGGCAGTGCCTGCTGTCGTTCTGAGAAACGAACGAACGATTGGAGATTATGCTATGAAAGGGAGAGAGGTTATCACTCGCCGCAGGTTTATGAAAAGAGCTGCTGGTGTTACAGCCGGGGCAATACTATTTCCATACATTGTTGCCTCCTCGGCATTGGGTAAAGCGGGCAGCGTCGCTGCGAGCAATCGGATAACATTGGGTTTCATCGGTGTGGGCAGTCACGGAATTTGGATGAATCTGAGGACGTTCCTCGGTAACGCAGATGCTCAAGCTGTTGCCGTTTGCGATGTCGATACCAATCATCGCAACAAAGCCCGTGATATGGTAAACCAAAAGTACGGTAATCAGGATTGCGCTGCTTACAATGATTTTCGAGAAATTATCGCTCGGGATGACATTGATGCTGTGGTGATTTCGACGCCTGACCACTGGCACGCCCTTATGTCGGTGATGGCGGCTAAGATAGGCAAAGACGTGTTTTGCGAGAAGCCAACGCTTACCGTTGAGGAAGGGCGCATCTTGAGCGATACAATCAAGCGTTACGGCCGAATTTTCCAAACGGCTTCCGGAATTCGGGCGAGCTCTGTGTACCACCATATGTGTGAGCTGGTCCGCAATGGTCGGATCGGTAAGGTGCATACCGTACGGGTGGTATTGCCAAGTGGTCCACATAGGCCGGGTGTTACTACACCTATGCCAGTGCCGAAGGGTCTGGATTACGATATGTGGTTGGGCCCGGCACCGTGGACGCCATATACGAAGGACCGGCTTCATTATCACTGGCGGTGGGTCAGCGATTATTCAGGTGGGCAGTTGACAGACTGGGGCGCTCACCATATCAGTATCGCACAGTGGGGAAACAATACCGATTTGACGTGTCCAGTGGAGGTTGAGGGAAAGGGTGTGTTCTGCAAAGGGGGACTGTACAATACGGCCAAGGAATATAAAATCGAATACAAATATGCCACCGGTGTCAAGCTGATTGTTATATCCGGCACGCCGGGTGTGCGATTCGAGGGAGATGAAGGATGGATTAGTAGTACTGGTGGGCCTTTGAAAGCGAATCCTGAATCCATATTAGATTCTGTCATTGGCTCTGATGAGATTCACCTTTACACTTGCCCGGCAGGTGAGCAGCGCAATTTTCTTGATTGTGTGAAATCACGCAGGCCATGCTTCTATCCCGAGGAGGTTGGCCACCAGGTATTTACGATTTCTCACATTGGCAATGTCTCTATGCTGCTCGGGCGAAAGCTGATGTGGGACCCGGAGAAGGAGCGGTTTGTCAATGATGAACAGGCGAATAGAATGCTGTCACGGTCGATGCGCAGCCCGTGGC
>CAZWKM010000005.1:11487-17501 GCA_964634165.1 uncultured Pirellulales bacterium
GATACCTTTACAAATCCCAAGAATGAGAAACTGCTGAGCAGTAAGCCGGGGACGGGAGTTATTGTGAATGGGCCGACAGGGAGAACAAGGAATATACTAAGCAAGGCAAACTTCGGCGATTGCAGGGCCCATATCGAATTTATGGTCCCAAAAGGGTCGAATTCCGGTGTATATTTCATGGGGCGATATGAGATTCAGGTGTTCGATAGCTGGGGCGCGGGCGAGCCGAAGCACTCCGACTGCGGCGGTATCTATCAGCGCTGGGACAATAACAGAAGCCCCAAGGGTTACGAAGGCCATCCGCCGCGGGTCAATGCCTCGCGAGCGCCAGGCCAATGGCAAACGTTCGATGTTATTTTCCGGGCGCCGCGTTTTGATGAGAATGGGCGAAAAATTGCCAACGCCGGATTTGAAAAGGTTATCCACAACGGTATCGTGGTACACGAAGATGTGGTACTTTCTGGGCCAACGCGGGCCAGTACATATAACGATGAAAAACCTACCGGGCCGCTGATGCTGCAAGGTGACCATGGGCCGGTGGCATATCGCAATATCCGGCTTGAGCCTGCAGGGGCCTTCTTTGCGATGGATACCGCAACGAAAGATGCAAAACACAAAAGCGCAAAAGAGCAGGTCCAGATGGTCAAAGAACTGGGATATGCCGGCATAGGGTGCACAGCAGGCAAGGGGCTGGCTGAGATGGCCGAGGAGCTGGACAAGAACGGCCTGAGACTTTTCACTGTCTATCTCGGCGTAAATATTGACCCCGACCAGCAGAAGTACGGCCCGGAATTAAGAGAAGCGATCACGGTATTGAAGGGACGCAATGCGATACTGTGGCTGTTCGTGCTAAGCAAGAAGCATAAGCCGTCTTCGCCGGAAGGTGATGCGCGTGCGGTGGAAGTTATTCGAGAGATAGCGGATATGGCGGCTGAGGCCGGGGTTCGGGTGGCACTTTATCCTCACCATAGATTCTGGGTCGAGCGAGTGGAAGATGCGGTGCGAGTGACGAAAAAAGTAAATCGGAAAAACGTGGGAGTAACCTTCAATCTATGTCACTGGCTAATGGTCAACGACGAGAAAAATATGAAGCCCCTGATAAAGTCGGCGATGCCTTACTTGTTCGTGGTAAGCATCAACGGCGCAGACAGTGGGGGAAAGGATTGGAAGCGTCTAATCCAGACATTAGACAGGGGCTCCTTTGATATATACGGGTTCTTAAAAACGCTGGAGAATTGCGGCTACACCGGCCCGATAGGGTTGCAGGGATATGGGATAGGGGGTGATGCGTACGAGAACCTGAAGCGCTCAATGAATGCCTGGCGTCAACTTTCGGAACGGTTAAAGAAAAGACGATATCTGATACAGTAATCTATGGAAACTCTTAAGCTATTACGCGATTATTTTCCGACTGCGGTTTTTACCGGCAAGTGCCTGGTTTTTATAAGCGAGGATTGGCGTGTTGAGCTTACCGAGCATAAGGACAGCGATTTTAGTAAGCCGGATGCCGAGCCGTCCGTCATACGAGTTAGAATCTTCAAGAAGGCATTGAACGGTGATTTTGTCCCGGGCCATTACGAAGATTTTCAGCTTGCGTCGCTGGGTGAACTTGCCGAGCAGATTGAAAAGTATGTGCAGTCGGCGATTGGCAGGAACATCAGGGAAAATATTGAGTAATCATTCGTGTTGCGTGGTTCGAGTTATGAGTCGCTTTTTTAATCTGCGAGTCGTTCCGAGCGGCTGCGAGGCTAATCGATGGCCAATCTGACGATTCAAGAAGTTGATGAGGGTGTGATTTTTACGGCAAAGATTGTGCCCGGCAGCAGCAGGACAAGCGTTTGTGGTCTGCTCGATGGAATGGTGAAAATTAAGGTTGCTGCGGCACCTGAGAAAGGGAAAGCAAATCAGTACCTTATTGAACTATTGGCTAAACAACTCGGTGTGAAAAAGAATGCTTTTAGTATAATCTCCGGCAAAACCAAAGCAATCAAGCGCATGCAGGTTTTGGGCATTTCGCCTGAGACACTATTAAAGAAACTGAATTTGAATAAACGGGGTTCCGGTTAATGACTGACAAATCGTCCCTGCTCTCACAAAGCCATACTACCGACGAGACTTCCCTTAGATATATGCTGAAGCTGGCGGCACCAATGGTGGTTACAACCATATCGTTCACCATTATGCAGTTCGTGGACAGGTTTATGGTTTCACGTTTGGGGACGGATGCATTGGCGGCGATTTTGCCGGCCGGGCTTGTCAGTTTCCTGCCCAGCAGTTTTGCGATAGGGGCTATGGCAAGTCTCAACACTTTTGTAAGTCAAAGTTTGGGCAGGGGCGTCAAGAAAGACTGCTCGAGCTATTATTGGCAAACGATTTATATGGGGTCGGCGTATTTCGTAGTAACGCTTTTGATTATGTGGCCGACCGCGCCCTGGATATTCAAAATGATGGGGCAACCGCCGGCGGTGGCCGAGATGGAAGTGATATATTTTCGAATTATGCTTTACGCTCACGTGCTGGCAGTCATTAACTGGTCGAGCAACCAATTTTTTATGGGTATCCATCGGCCGATTATCACGATGTGCGCATCGCTGTGCGGGCAGGTGGTCAACGTAGCGGCTAACTATGTATTGATTTTCGGCAGGCTGGGTTTTCCGGAGATGGGAATTCGCGGTGCTGGCTGGGGGACATTTATCGGGATAGGGGTTGCGGCCGTTATTAATATGGCTGTGTTCTTGAGTAGTTCTATGAACACGGCCTTTAATACCAGGAGAACCATAAATATCGATTTCGGTAAGATGTATGATTTGTTGAAAGTCGGGCTTCCTGCAGGATTTGGGCTGATGGTGAATGTGGCGTTCTGGGGGATGATTTTGGTCTGGCTTGTCGGGCGATTCGGCACAGAGGCGCTGGCTGCAACGAGCGCAGTGCTTTCGTACGGAGGTATCTCGGTTATGCCGGTTGTGGGTATAGCGGCTGCCCTATCAGCAGCGCTCGGCAAAACAATAGGACAGGGCCGAAAAGACCTGGCGGTTAAGCAGACGAGTGTGTGTTTAAGGGTTGCACTGGTCTATATGGGATTGGTCGGGGTTTGCTTCTTTGTATTCAGAAATGCCTTGATGGCGTTTTGGTCTTCCGACGATGAGGTAATCAAAGTCGGAGTTAATATTTTGATTTGCGCCGCTATATACCAGGTTTTCCATGCTGCACGAATCATTTACGGGGGGGCATTGCGCGGGGCAGGTGATACGGTTTGGCTGGCGATTGTCTCGGCGGTGGGAGCAGTGTTAATATTCGGACTGGGTGGTTTGCTTTTACCAAAGCTTTTCCCCTCTCTCGGATACATAGGTCCGTGGATTGCCGCAACATTTAGTATCATTGTCGTTGGATTAGCTAACCGCTGGCGGTTTAAGAGCAACAGATGGATGAACATAGATTTGTTTAAGCGCCGGGCAGTCGGCGTGCCGGTCGAGGTTGAGACAGCGGCTGAGTAAGGCCGCGGTTAGTCCGAAAGCGTTCGCAGGCGGATGTTGCGGATCGCTCCGGTGGTGCGCCAGGTTGAAATACCGAGCGGTTGAGAAAGGTCCACCTCCGAACGGATGTCGATTATTCTGCCGGTCGTAACGACATCTACGAGCTTTTCGTCGTCAAGCCACGCTTCAATCTTGCCGGGCGTGACTAAGAGACGAACGCGGTACCATTTGGCGGTCTCGAACGAGACGATTCGCGTGGTCTCGTTGTTAGCGGCGTCATAGTAATCGAGGTTGGACAGGCCGCAGACCTCGCCGCCCCAGCCGCCGAGGATTAGCGAGCACGAGTTAGTATCAACTGGAAAGGTCAGCCCGCAGAAAAAGTCGCTTCCGAGGACCCGCATTGCTTCGAGGGTGATTTCATAGTTCATACGGACGACCGGGCCGGCCCAGGTGACGCCGGTCATGTCGTTGCCCATTTCGAGGAAGATACTGCCGTCTTTGACATAGACATTACCCTGGCCGCCGAAGTCGGTGATTTTCCACTGCCCCAACGCCCTGCCGTCGAAGAGACTGGTTTCGCGCGGGCGCAGGCCGCCTGCCACTAATGGCGTGACACTGCCTAACTCACGACAAGCCCCCAACACAAGCATAAGCAGTAATAAAATCGTACATAGCGTACTGCGTAATGTACGACGAAATAGAGTATCTGCGATAATAGTCTCTTTCCGGCTCATTATATTACTCCAGCCATAATAAAATTACGTTGAATAAAGTAACGCCGGAAACTAAATTATACAACAGTTATTTGCTCAAACCGGCTGAATTTTTGACATCGTGATTGAGAAAACACGAAATAAGGAGGGCATATCTGACGATAAGATTTGTAGAGACAAGCACTTATCATAGGATTGTGCAGCTTGTGGTGCGTGTTGCGTAAGAGGGTTTGCGAGACCAATCAGAACGAACGGTTGAACACAACGGAACGGTTATGAAAAAGGGTTTCTTGCTGATTGTTTGTGTTTTGTTTTTTACGTCGGGAGTATCTCCCGGGCGGGACGAGCCCCTGGCTAACGAGGGCAAGAGGGGTCTGTACGCAAGGTCGATTGAACGAGTCCTGCGGTTAAAGGCCGAGGAAGTTGATGTGGCTACCGCTGCTTTGATTATTTCGGAGCAGTGGAGTGACATCGTGCACGGGCGAAGGTATCTGTCAAGATTGGATGATATGGCTTTGGAAATCCGCGAAAGACTCAAAAGCGAAAAGCAAAAGGCAAACTATAAGGCGATTGCGGTGATAAACAAGTATTTGTTTGACGAGCTGGGGTTCAAATCGATTTCAGAGGCAAGTGACCCGAACGATTTGTTTTTACACTCTGTGCTGGATAGAAAGCGAGGGCACTGTCTGAGTCTTTCAATTCTCTATCTTTCACTCGGCGAACGGCTTGGTCTGCCTTTATACGGGGTGGTTGTGCCGGGACACTTCTTTGTCAGATACGATGACGGACGAGTGCGATTCAATATTGAAGCAACAAGCAAAGGCGGATACGCTTCCGATGAACACTACATAAATAAATTCAAGGTCCCCAAAAAGAGACGCGGCAGTATTTATATGACGAACCTTAATAAGATTCAGACGCTGGGGTGTTTTTTCAATAATCTGGGGAATTGCTACGATGATATCGGCGATGTCGAACATGCTTTGATGGCACTTGAAAGAGCCGTGGAGATAAATCCATCATTGGCTGAGTCACGGACGAATCTGGGCAACGTTTACCTGAAAAAGGGACAGGTGGATGATGCGATATACGAATACCGGAGGGCTCTGAGAATCAATCCAGTCGATGCCAAGACGCATAACAACCTTGGCAATGCGTATGCTAAACGCGGCTGGTGGAACGATGCGATTTCGCAATACTGCCTGTCGCTTGAGCTGGACCCGGATTTCACAGATGCGTACAAAAATCTGGCTATAGCTTATTGCAAAAGGAAAATGTTTGGGCAGGCGATAGCGCAATTGAAACAGGCGATTGCTTTGGAACCGAAAGACGCCGGCTGTTACAACCAATCAGGCGATGTCTATAGCCAGACGGGCGATTATAAAAAAGCGATATTACAATATGAAAAAGCCCTGAAGATTAAACGGGATTTTGCCGAGGCACATTACGGCCTGGGTATCTGTTATAACAAATTGGGTTTGGTTGACGATGAAATTCGAGCGTACAAAAAGGCGCTGGCTGTTAAGCCCAATATGCTGGCTGCCCTGGTAAATCTGGGGAATGCGTACTTCGGGAAAGAGAAGTATGATGCAGCTATTGAACAGTATAACAAAGCCGCTCGGATAAACCCCGATGAAGGTACGATTCATTATAATCTTGGGTCGGCGTATTCCAACAAGAAGAATTATGAAGAGGCGGTGGCTGAGTACCTGAGGGCAGTTGAGATTGAGCCGAAAATGGGTGATGCGCATAACGGCCTTGCCTTTGGGTTCTACAAGTTGAAAAAGTATGACCTGGCGGCCAAGCACATAAAAATCGCCGAGCAATC
>CAZWKM010000005.1:17601-22740 GCA_964634165.1 uncultured Pirellulales bacterium
CATCGCTTTGCGAATTCGGCGTGTGCCGAAAGGCAAGTGACCAAATAGCGTAACGGAGCTGTTATCTTAACAGGGAATGGAAATAAAGCGGCTTTCAACACCATCCGAAAAGTTGCCCGACCAGGAAAAAATCCTTTCCTGGATTGCCGAGCTGACGGGGCAACCTGAGGGGTCGGTGCGGTCCCGGCTGCGCGAGGAATTCGACAATCCCGGCACCAACGTGGCCCGTGCATTTCGCGAAATGGGCCTTGAGCCCTACGTATGGAATGATGGACTGGCACGATTCTATGAGCAGACCGACGCCTTTCTGTACGAGTTGGTTATCTGGAACCGCAACAAGCTCAAGCGGCGGATGCGTCGCTGGGTGGCGAAGCATCTGGCCAATAGCGAAAAGCGAACACTGGACGTTTTAAGCATCGGCGATGGCCTGGGCTTCGATTCGGCGTATCTTGCGCAGGCGGGCCATCGCGTAACGTATTTCGAGGTGCCGGGCTATACGGAATCCTTTGCGCGAAAGGTCTTCGCCGAGTGCGGGCAGGATATAACCGTGCTGACCGATGAGAGTGACATACCTTCGGGCGCGTATGATGCGGTGGTGTGTCTCGACGTGCTTGAGCACGTTCCCGACCCGCCAAAGTTTGTCGAGGTGATTGCGGGCTACCTGCGTCCGGGCGGCCGACTTATCGTACACGCACCTTTTTATATGATTCACCCCAGCAACCCCACGCATTTGAAAACAAACCGCGGGTACAGCGGCAATCTATCGCTTTACGAAAAGCATAACCTCGAACTTATTGACGGTGAGCCGGGGTGGAATCCAATCGTGCTCCAAAAGGCGGGTGGTGGTTCGGCGAGGCGTTTGCGGTTTACGCCGAAGCTTTTTGGCCTGAGACTTACCGGCTGGTATCTGGCCCTCGGGCGCTTTTCAACGCTGCCATTCTGGTGGGTGGATTTTTATCGCCGCAGACGAAACCGATGGTTCGAGGAGTAACAAGCCGGGCGGAGCCATCCCCAAGCTGCGCTTGAGGCTGCCACCCGGGCGGTTTCTGCATTTTTGAGGCCTGAACAAGAAGCAAAAAACCATTATAAGATTACTGTGTGCTGCATGGTAATGGTATTGGAAAAAGAGCGTTGATAAAACAAGATGGCTGGGTTATTCTATTGTACGTTCGCAAAGTGAGTTTGGTAGAAGTGAGAACGTTTCACATTGTGTTCTAAGGAGTGGAGCAAATGTATGAGTTTTGGGTTCTTCTAATTGTTCTGGCTGTTGGCTGTATTGTGTCCGGGCCGATCGCATTAATCATCAGCATTATCGCGTTGAACAGGTCGAAAGCAAGGTATCGTGAGCCGCCGGAGAGGGTGGAGAGAGTGGTGCCGGAGAGGATAGAGAGGGTGGTAAAAGCCGAAGAGGTTGTAAGGCCGGCGGCGGTACCCGAAAAGCCGGTTGAGGTAACCAAAGAGGAGCGGCCGGCAGAGGTAGTTGGAGCGGCAGGAGTTAAAGAGGTGGAGAAGGTGGGGGTAGTTAAGAAGGCCGGTACGTTTGAGGAGCGGATTGGAACAAAATGGATTCTTATTGCAGGCGTAATTGCGGTGTTTGTGGGGGTAGGCTTCTTCCTCAAGTATGCCTACGACAATGAGTGGATAGGCCCGTTGGGCAGAGTTGTTATAGTTGCTATTGGAGGCCTTGTTGCGTTGGTGATTGGTGAGGTAACGCGGCGACGGGGTTACGGCATTGTGGCTAAAGGTGTGACCGCATTGGGCTTCGCGATACTATATGCGGCAGTTTTTTCGGCTCGTGCATACTACGAATTGATTGAAGTGACACCAGCTTTCATTCTTGCGATACTTGTTACGGTGGCGGCGATGCTTTGCGCAGTGGGCCTGAATGAGCTTTTGATTGCGTTTCTATCTTTACTTGGCGGGTTTTTGACGCCGGTGATAGTTTCGACCGGAGAGAATCGTCCAATGGCCTTGTTCAGTTATACGCTGATGTTAGGTGTTGGCGCGATGCTGTGTGCATACTATCGGAAATGGCGAGCGGTGAATTTGCTTGCATTTGTGGGGACATTTGCGCTGTACACGGGGTGGTTTGAAAAGTTCTATCGGCCGGAGATGGTAAAAGGGGCTGAGGGTGTCATTGAGCAGATGCCAATTGCGCTGGGCTGGCTCGGGGCGTTTTTTGGGGCTTACCTTGTGCTGCCAATGCTTTACGAACTGGTAAAAAAGGTCAAAGCTTATAAGGAAGATGTGCTGCTCGTATTGGCAAATGCGGCGGTTGTGTTTTATTACCTGTGGACTATTTTGTTTAAAGAATACCGGGTAGAGCTTGCTTTTTGCGCTCTCGGGTTGTGCGCGGCACATCTGGTTATGATGGCGGTAGTAATCAGGCGGTGCAAAGAGGACGTGAATCTGCGGCTTGCACTGCTGGTGATTGGGCTGTTTTTCCTGACGATTGCTGTGCCGCTTTACCTGAAAATGTATGCGGTGGCAATGGCCTGGGCGGTAGAAGGCGTTATATTGATGGTAATCGGGCTGCGGTATCGCAGTATCTGGACGCAGGTTGGAGGATGTGTGGCGCTTTTGTTAAGTTTCGGGCAGTTGCTGGAGCAGCTGCCGATGCATACCGGGGCATTCGATTTGGTACTTAACCCTGCGTTCGGGACGTGGTGTTTTGTTGCCGGTGCGCTGCTTGTGTGTTATTTGGTTTACAGGATGAATTCAACATTAGCAGAGGATTCGCGCAGATTGATTGCGGGGATTCTATATGGAGCGACGTTGCTCTTATTGATGGTGGCGGTAACAATGGAGTGGAAGAGCCACTGCGATTACAATTTAGTAAATATAGTAGCCAGTCCGGATAATTACTTCCTGAAGGGAATGGTAACGATATTTACGGTTTTCCTGCTGCTGTCTGTTCTCAGTCCGATCTGTCCGCGGGGAATAGTTTGCAAGATTCTGGCAGTGATTTTGGCGGGAGTGGGGTCTGTTTTTACAATGGTGGTGTTTACAGAGTTTTACAAGAGCAGCTTCGTCATATTTGCAAACGTGGAATTTGGAAGGGTCCTTATATTCGTTGCGGCACTTTTCGTAGCTGGTTTGCTGCTCAGCAAAGAACGTAGAGAAGGTGAGTACGGTCGAAAGTTCGCAACTGCGTTTGTGCTGGCTGGGATATTCGTGCTGTGGGTGCTGCTGACGGAAGAAATATATCTTTATTACCGGTATTGCCGGGACCGATTCGTGGAGGAAGAGCTGCTCAACTGGAGATTTTTATCGCATATGTATATATCGATAATGTGGGCGGTCTATGGAGCGGTGTTGATGACGGTGGGGTTCTGGCGGAAGAGCAGAATGTTGCGGTATATTGCGCTGGGACTGTTTGCTTTGCTATTGGTGAAAGTATTTATCTGGGATACGAGGACAGTGAAAAGTGTGTATCGGATTGCGGCGTTTCTGGCTACGGGAGTTACATTAGTGGGAGTGTCCTATCTTTATCAATTTTTGAAGAAGAAAGGTTTTTTCGAGGCAATGTTGGCGGAGAAGAATGCGGGTAAATGATTGCGAGGTTTAAGATGACAAAGTCAAGAATTTTGGCTGTAGTTATGGTGCTGGGCGGGATGGTAAGCAGCGTTTTTGCGCTCGAACTGGCCGGGTGGAAATATCTGGCTGAGGTGGCTATTGAGGATGGTACCGGCGAGTATTACAGGCTGACACTTACACCTGATATTTACGATGCGGCGAGACTTGACCTGGGGGACATTCGGCTTGTGGACGCCGGCGGCGAGCAGGTTCCATACGTGCTGGCTAAGCCAAAGGATATCACGGAGAAGCACAGGTATAAGCCGGCGGTAATAAACCGCTCAATAAGTGCGGACCGGGCGGCTATGGTAACGCTGGACTTCGGCAAGCAAGTAGTGAAGAATTCGCTCGATGTAGAAACAAAAGGGAATAACTTCAGGCGAGCCGTCAAGATTGAAGGCTCCAATGATAATGTCGAGTTCTTTACATTAGTTGAGCAAGCGTATGTTTTTGCGGTTAGTTACAACAGGCGATTTGAGCAGGTTGATTTGCCTGCGAATGATTACCGTTATTTGAGGATTGGTGTTTTGCCGATGGCGGAGGGGGAGAAAAGTCCGGTCATAAACGAAGTGAGGGCGTTTAAGACTGAGAGGGAGCTTGCAAAGCGTCAGCCGGTGGAGATGGTGGACGTAGAGCACGGCGAAGATGAAAAAAGCGGTTCGAGTATTTACGTGTATGACCTTGCATATCGCCGTCTGCCGGTAAGCGAAATTGAACTGGATGTCGCTGATGATTCGTTTTACAGGTATGTTACGCTCGAAGGCAGAGATGCGGCCACGCGGAGGGTCAAACTTGACAGTGAAGACAACAGGCAGCGGTTCAGGGAAGTCGAAGTAAGATGGGAAAGAATAATCAGTGACACGATTTACAGATATACCACGGCAGACGGGAAAAAGTGGGAAAAGCTGGTTTTGCGGCTTCCTTCGGAAAGGCGCGTTTACAGGTATCTAAAGATTACTATCAAGAATTATGATGATAAGCCGGTTACGGTAAGGTCGGCATCGGCGAAAATGATAGCACACAAGATAGTGTTTGCGGCTAAGGATAATAGCCCACCTATACTTTATGTCGGCTCGGAGTCGGCGAGGACGCCGCGGTATGACCTTAAGCAGAGACTGGATAATCCGCTGCAGGTCAAAGCGAGAGTGGCCAGGCTAAGTAACATCACCGACAATCCGCTATTTGGACAAGCTGAGGAGAAACCTGCTGCCTGGACGGAAAAGCATAGAGTTTTGCTGTTGATAATTATGGTGGCAGTGGTGCTGGTATTAGGCTGGTTCATATTGAAATCGTTCAAATCCATTCAAAGAGAAGATGTCCAAAATTAACTGCATGCGGGGGATTGGGTTTGATTGGTCCCCGGTTTGAGGATTCCGAGAAGCTCACCCGTAGGGATCTCCGCTTCGCTTCGAGTTTGATTGGGTTTGTATCTCGTATTGCGTATTGCGTATCGCGCTGGGGGATTGGGTTTGAATTGGGTTTGTTTTTTTGGACTGCGAAATCATCTTTTTTTCTGTAATCCTTTGTTATAAATGAGTTTACATTCATTTGGGCTTTTCGGAA